>CAMCQE010000003.1 GCA_945876945.1 Klebsiella pneumoniae | reverse complement strand
AGGAGGGTTTTCGCGATCTGAAGGCGCATCGTGGTGGCTTTGGGCTTCGGCAAAACCTCGGCCGGGATCCGCGGCGCATTTCAATCCTGCTGATGATCGCGGCCATCGCGACCCTATGCGCCTGGATCACCGGCATGGCGGGGATCAATGCCCAGAAGCACTACGCGCTGCAGGCCAATACCGAGCGCCGTCGGAACGTGCTCTCGGTCTTCACCAACGGTATGCGACTTATCGCTCAACGGATGCGCGTTGGCATGCTTGCATGGCGCCAAGCCACCGGGAAAATCACCGCAATTGTCTTTAGCGAATGCGTAGCCACCACTTAAATTCGTGGGGATCCCTCAGACTCTGACCCCAAATTCGCGCTCAGTGCCCGCTCGCCCCTGCGGCGCCGATGCCGGTTTCCGAACGCACCTGCTGCGCCTGAAAGCCAGCTCGGTCTTGATCGCCGCGCGCGCTGCGGTCCAGCAGCGAGACCAGCCAGATCGTGATGAACGCCGCCGGGATCGAGAAGATTGCCGCCGAGTCGTACGGGAACCAGACCGACCCCGCCGGGTAGTGCATCGCCTTTTCCCACACGCTGGCCGACCCGATGGTCAGCGTTACAGCCGCCAACAGGCCGACGAAGCCGCCGACCACTGCGCCCCTGGTTGTGCAGCCCTTCCACAACACCGACATGAACAGCACCGGGAAGTTGGCCGAGGCGGCAATCACAAAGGCCAGCATCACCATGTAGGCGACGTTCTCCTTCTCGAAGGCGATGCCGAGAACCACCGCGACGACGCCCAGCGCGACGGTGGTGATCTTGGAGACGCGCAGCTCCTGCGCCTGGTCGACACGGCCATGACGCCACACCGAAGCGTACAGGTCGTGCGAGACCGCCGAGGCGCCCGAAAGCGTCAGACCGGCCACCACCGCCAGGATGGTGGCAAAGGCCACCGCCGAGATAAAACCCAGAAACCAGTTACCGCCCACCGCGCCGGCCAGGTGCACCGCCGCCATGTTGCCGCCGCCAAGCAGGCCCTTGGCGATCTCGCCATCGACGAAGTAGTTGGCCGGGTTCGGGACCAGATTGGTGATGGCGCCGAAGCCGATGATGAAGGTGAGGATGTAGAAGTAGCCGATCCAGGTGGTGGCCCAGCCGACCGACTTCCGTGCTTCCTTGGCGTTGGGCACGGTGAAGAAACGCATCAGGATGTGCGGCAGCCCGGCGGTGCCGAACATCAGCGCCATGCCGACCGAGATGGCTGAGATCGGGTCCTTGATCAGCGCTCCGGGGCCCATGATGGCCTCCTTTTTGGCGTGCACTTCAACCGCCTTGGAGAACATCGCCTCGGGTGAGAAGCCGAACTGAACCAGCACCGCCAGCGCCATGAAGGTGGCACCGCCCAGCAGCATGCACGCCTTGATGATTTGGACCCAGGTCGTAGCCGTCATGCCGCCAAACAGGACGTAGACCATCATGGTCGAGCCAACGAGGATCTCGGCGTACAGGTAATCCATCCCGAACAGCAGTTTGATGAGTTGGCCCGCGCCGACCATCTGCGCGATCATGTAGAACGCCACCACGACGAGCGAGCCGCTGGCCGCGAAGACGCGGATCGGCGTCTGGCTGAAGCGGTAGCCGGCGACGTCGGCGAACGTGAACTTGCCCAGGTTGCGCAGCCGTTCGGCCATCAGGAAGGTGATGATGGGCCATCCGACGAGCCAGCCGATCGAGAAAATCAGGCCGTCGAAGCCGCTGGCAAACACGAGGCCGGAAATGCCCAGGAAGGACGCCGCCGACATGTAGTCGCCGGCGATCGCCAGGCCGTTCTGGAAGCCCGTGATACCGCCGCCGCCGGTGTAGAAGTCGGCCGCGCTCCTGGTCCTGGCTGCAGCCCACTTCGTGACGCCCAGCGTGATGGCCACGAAGGCGCCGAACATGCCGATCGCTGTCCAGTTGGTCGGCTGCTTGGTGGACTGGCCGAGGTCGGCACCGGCCGCATACGCGCCCACGCACACGGCCGTGACCATGCACACGGCCAGCAGCTTGGTCAGGTGCTTAACGGTTTGTCGGTCGAAGCTCATTGCCCGACTTCCTCAACGATCTGCGCGGTCAGCGCGTCGAACTCGTTGTTGGCGCGCCTGATGTAGACCCACGTGATAATGATGGTGAAGACGATGACGGCCAAGCCCAGCGGCATGCCCACCGTCATGACGCCGTTGCCAATCTTCTGCGAGAGCAGCGGCTTGTCGAAGGCGACCAGCAGGATGAAGCCGTAGTAGGCCACCATCCCGGCCAGGCTAAGCCGCCACCCGAAGCTGGTGCGCTTGGCCTTCAGTTCCTGATATTTGGGGTGGCTGGCGATTCTCGTTGCCAGATCTGAGTCCATGTTGTCTCCAGAGTTTGCTTGAGGTGAATCGAGCGGCCAGGCGTGGACCAAGCTCAAACGGCGGCGCGGCGCAGAACCGCCACAAACTGAGGCTGGCGCACGCTCCACATCCCGGCGCGCGGGCCTTCTTCTTCAATGCGCAAGTCCACCGACTCCGGCGCCGTGCGTAGCAGCTGGCAGGCGGCATCGAATTTCGCTAACTCACCTACCCCGGCCAGCACGGCGATATTCGCCAGCGCAATGAGATCGGCGAGGCTATGGCCGTATAGCCGGCTGGGCTGGCGCAGGGTCTCGAGCACGAAGCCCGCGTGCGGCCACTGTGCCTGCAACAAGGGCAGCAGCGCACCGCCGCCCTCGGCCACCGGTCCCAGCAAGTGCTGACGCTGTGCAATCGCCGCGATCGCTTCGGCCCGCACCGTACCACCCGCCGCGACGAAGGACTCCAGCACGCGGCCGGTATAGCCCGTGGATTCATCCGCAACGACGATGAGCAGCGCACCGCCCGGGCGCACGAAACGGGCCATGCGCAGAAGTCCGGCAGGCAAATCGCCGAGGAAGTAAATCATGTGCAGCGCCAGCACCAAGTCCTGACTGGCGTCAGTCGGCACGGGCATGCCGCCGGCCTCAGCCGCGCGGTCGATGTCATCGAAAGGAGCCGACAGCGCAACGCCGGGCCGAAGATGAGGCAGCCGCGCCAGAGCCGCCCGATAGTCGGCGAAATAATGAGGATTGGGTTCTTCGAACGACACCGTAGTGCCGGCGGGCACCGCATCGGCAAGCAACGAGAAGGTCTGACCGTCACCGGCCCCAAGGTCGAGCAGATGCCCGCCAGCCGGCACGCTTTCCGCCACGATCGACCGCAAGATCGGGATAAACAGGTCGCGCTGATCGGTGCCCAGCATGAGAACTCGTCCCAGAGGGTCGGGCTTCAGCAGCCGGGCGAAAGCGTTGCGGTACTGCCGCTCAAGATCGAGGCCGGTGAACTCATTGTGCACGAGTTCCAGCGCGTCATTCAGGCGTGCGCCGAGCAGACCGGCAGCGGCGGTATCGATCGGGATAGGCATCGGCAACTCCCAGGCGCGCGGTGGCGGATAGGAGCAGCACTATACGGCCACGGCGTGGGATGTTGTGTGTTGTTTGCATCGGAGAATGCGACGGGCCACGGCAGTCGCCTCAGGTTCGCCGGAGTGAGGGGTGCGCCCATTGACGCCGTGTCGTACGGTAGCGGTAAGCACCGGGTCAGACAGATTCGCTACGCGGATCTGGACGCAGAGCGCGCGCCCCGCAGGAGTGAGCAGACGCGCCGGTAGCAGGCGAATCCATCCTTCCGGGCGACTGATCAAATTTTAGATTTGCCGAAACGTGCCCGAGGGTTCGACTTAAGGCCCGTATGAGAGGTAAGCCCCAACCCACGCCCAATCGTGATGGACGTGAGTTGGGGCTCGTTATCAGGCGGCGACAGCGGCCTTACGGCGGCGGGCCAGGCCCATGGCGCCGAGCGCGCTACCCAGCAGCCAGGCCGCGGCGGGCACTGGCACGGGAGCGGCGGTGCGATAGAGCGAGGTGCTACCACTGACTTCGCTCGACACGGCCAGATAGCCGTAACCACCGTCCGTGAAGAACGACAGACCTTCAGGACCCACGTCGCCGGTGTGGAAGAGCATTTCCACGAAGCTCGGCGCGGTACGGTCATTCAGGTTCCACACCATGATCGCATTGCTGCGCTCAAGGCCGAGGAACAGCAGGGTGTCGCTACCCACCTGACCGACGACCGCGCTTTCCGGCTCCGGCCCCTTGTTGTCGCTGCGGGTGTCGTCCCACAAGCAGTTGGCAGTGGTCAGCGTGCAGCTGGTCGTAGGCATGTAGTTGGCCTTGATGATTTGCTCGATCTTGTCGCCGGAGTCGAACAGCATCGTGCCGTTGGCATCCAGGATGGAGAACGAACGCGCGCCCAGCACCTGCAACTCGTCGAGGTCGCCGTCACCGTCGGTATCGCCGGTCTTGAGGACCGTCAGGCGGTTGAGCTTGTCGTTGTTGGTCTTGTAATCAGACCCGTGGGCGGCGACCAGCGCGGTGTTGAGCGCCGAGTCAATCGTCGCTGAGCCAACGCGCACTTCGTCAATGCCGGTCAGCCAGTCTTCGCGCGAGTCGCCCTCGTTGGCGGTCACGTAGAACTGCTGGCCACCCTGAGTGAAGCTGGCGATGCCGTCCGGCATGTAAACGCCCTTCACCTTCCAGTTCTGGATCTGACCGTTGCGGATGGCATTGCCAGAGCCATCGCGGTCGGAGACGTCGAGGCCGTTGCCTGCGAGGCTGTGGTCTTTCAGGCCCAGCGCTTTAACTGAGGTCACGGTGGCGGTATCGATATCAACAAAAGCTACGGAGTTAGCTTCCTGCAAGGTGACCGCCGCGGTCCTGCCATCCTTGCTCACCGCGATGTACTCGGGTTCAAGGTCCTGCGCGACGCTCGCGCCGGGGCCGTTAAGGCGCACACCGGCGGCCTTCAACGCGGCAGCCTGGGAATTGAAGCTGCTGAAGTCAGCGGTGCTGACGCTGAAGTCCGAAGACTTGATGATGCTGACCGAGCCCACGGGATCGGTCCCAGGGTAGCTGATCGGCTCGCCTTCGTTGGCCACCACCAGCTTGCTGCCGTCGGGAGTGTAGGTCACGGAGTCCGGGTTGGCGCCCACGGTGACCGTCGCCTGATTGGCGAAGCTGGTGGTGTCATAGAATTTGACGACGCCGGCGTTGGTCTTGACCGGCGCGGTGATCGCCACCGCCGCCTGACCGTTCGCAATCGCCACGCTGTTCACCCCACCCACCGACTGCAGGTTGATGCTGTTGACCAGCGCGCCCGACAGGTCGAGTACGTC
Source organism: Klebsiella pneumoniae (assembly GCA_945876945.1). GTDB lineage: Bacteria > Pseudomonadota > Gammaproteobacteria. The sequence goes on along the minus strand of CAMCQE010000003.1, from coordinate 76,690 downwards.
GATGCCGCCGCGGCCTTGCGGGGTGGTGAGGTTGGAATCGGTGCCGATGACCCACAGCCGGCGGTTGAGGCTGTCGAAGGACAAAATTTCCGACCCTTGCGCCTGCGACGCGGCGGTGCCGGTGTGCTGGTAGGTCCACTGATAATTGAAGAGCGAAGGAGCGGCGAAAGCGGCCGGAGCCGCGGCGGCGATCGCCAACGCAGCAACAATGCGATTAAGTCTCATCTTTTAATTCTCCGAAAAGCCCGGTGGGGCAGTTGATAAACTGACGCCAGCGCCCTCGCCGAAAAATTCGGACAACGGACCCAACGCCTGCCTGAAGCGCGAGTGTTCTGGAGCAAGATGACAAACTAATGACGACGGCGCGACGGGTCCCGTTCCTGACCAAAAATTGTGGACTCGTTCGCAAAAATTGCGCGGTGCCTGACGCGCCGCGCCAGCGGGCTGCGGAAACATCACCCCGGCGGTGAAAATGAAAGCGCCGGTACCCGGCGAATCGACTCCAGATTTAACCGGGCCGCCTGCGCAGCCTGCCACCGATGTACTTGGGCAAACCGCAGCTTGCGCGAGGAGGCTCTGCGTCAACGACTGTGGGCGCCTCTCCCGAACAAGACTACCCAGACCTCGCGCCGAGGACCGCCTCCGCGCGGCGCCCGCGGTCATTTCCCGGTGAACTTGGCCTTACGCTTTTCATTAAACGCCGTCACGCCTTCGCGGAAATCCGCCCGGGACGCGCAATCGGCAAACATTTCCGCTTCCATCTGCAGTTGGGATTCGAATTCGTTTTCGAGCGAACGGTAGAAGAGCTTCTTCGTGTTGCCGTACACATGAGTCGGGCCGTTGGCCAGGCGGGTGGCGAGTTTGTGGGTTTCCTCTGCTAGCTGGCCTTTGGCGGCGACGAAATTCACCATGCCCATGGTGTGGGCGGACACGGCGTCTATGCGTTCGCCCAGCAGCGCCATTTCGAGTGCTTTCTTGATCCCCACCAACCGCGGGAGGTGGAAACTGGCGGCGCCATCGGGCGTGGTGCCCACGTGGCAGTAGGCCAGCGTGAAAAACGCATCGGCTTCGGCCACGACCAAATCTGCGGATAAGGCCATGCTCACCCCGGCCCCGGCGGCAGCACCCGCCACGCTCGCGATGACGGGCTTGGCCATACGCCGCATCACATACATGATGGGGTGGAGGTCATGGATGCGTTTGACGAACAGGGCGTTGAGTTGCGCCGGGGTCTGGTCGAGCAGGCCGGACATCAACTTGAGGTCGCCGCCGGCCATGAAATGCTCACCGGCCCCCTTCAGCACCACGCAGCGCACGTCGTCGTTGTGCTCGATTTCGTGCAGCGCGTCCCGCATCCCCATGCGCATCTCCAGACTGAGCGCATTGCGCGACTCGGGCCGGTTAAAAGTCAAAGTGGCGATGTGGTCCTGAATATCGACGAGTAGGTCTGACACGGGGGCGCTCCGTTAGCTGGGTTCCAAATTGGGTTCGAGGATAACCGCCCGATCCCGGCGAATCGAGCCATCTGGCGGCCGCTGTTGGCAAACGGAGCGTCAGGCGCGCGACGCGCGGCGGAGCTTGGTGCTCTCCACCACCAGCACCGCCGAGACAATCAGCGCGATCCCGAACAGCTGCTGCGGGGCGAGTCGCTGGTCGAGCAGCAGATAGCCTAACAACACACTCGTCGCCGGCTCGATGTTCATGATCAGCGACGCCTTGACCGGCCCGATTTTCGCTAGCACCACAAACAGACAAATGATGCCGAAGGAATAGAACAGCGCGGAGCCGCAGAGCGCCGCCCAGGCCTGCGCGGTGGTGGGCAGGCCCACGCCGCCCTGCAGCACCGCCAGACTCGTAAAGACCACGAGCGCCGTGCCTAGCATATGCAGTGTGACCGGACGCGAATCGCCGTCACCGCGGACCTTCGCGCTAAACGTCATGACGATGGACACCCCCAAGGCCCCGAACAAACACAGCCCGATGCCGAGGCCGTGGATCGGCGCGCCGAACACATCGAGCGCAAGGAGAATGCCGACGAACGCGCTCAGCAGGCCGAGTGCGGTGCGCCGACTGAACGCTTGACGGCCGCTGCCCCACTCGATGAGCGCGACCAGCAGCGGGAAAGTGTAGAAAGTAGAGACCACGAGCCCAACCGGCAGGTGCTGGATCGCGTAGATCACACCGTAAGAGTAGGTGCAGAACACGCAGCCGAGCAGCGCGGCCCCTCGGCGACGCGCCGGCGGCATCGTGCGGGGTATGCCGAGTGCACCCAACAGCACAAACAACAGAATGAAGGCCACCGACGAGCGGGCGAGCAGTACCGCCAGCGGCGTTGCCCCGCCGCGAAAGGACAGGGCTGCAAGGCTCGTGTTGGTGGCGAAGGACATGCCCACCAGCAAGGCCATGACGATGCCGCGCCAGGGCGCGCCGGTCAGCGCTGGGGTGGGCGGAACCTTCATGCGGCTGGAGGATAGGAGCCGCGCCGGAGGCGCGCAATGCGCGCGTCAAACTCGCGGGGGCGGCGGTGGGCGGGTCGCGGTCGGGTGTCTTCTGCGGAATATCGAAGCGGCGCAGTTTCGGACTCGAATGCGCCTTGGAAGGTGAAGTTGGAAGTCAGCAGGCGCTTGACGGGATGGTGCCCCGTCAAGCGCCCTGATGTCGCCGCCGACTTCTGCGACTACTGTCGTCGCCCGCCGCTGATGCGACGGGCGTTCGCGCCTCTTAGCGGATCTCGAAACCCCGATACCCTTGCGCGGCGACGTCGGCGTAGGTGAGGTTGAAATCGGGCACGCTACCCGCCCACAACAGGAAGCGTTTTTCCACCTTGTTGTCCGGATTGTTGCTCCCGAAGAACCACGAGTCCCGCATGTCTTCGATAATCAGGCCCTTCACCGAGTTGTAGCAGTACTCGGTCCAGTGCTCTTCGGCGCCGGGCGTGGACTGTATGACGGTGCGTCCGTTGTTCCGCATGTGCACGAGGCAATCGGCAATCCACTCGATGACGGTCTCGGCGCAACGCGTCGCGTTGCAGAACACCGCCGGGTGGTGGGGGCCACTGGTCACGAAGAAGTTCGGGAAGCCGGCAATCTGCACGCCGAGGTGGGTGCGCGGGCCATCCGACCATTTCTCTTGCAGCGTCACGCCGTTCTCGCCACGGATGTCCATCCGCAGCAGCGCGCCGGTCAAGCTTTGGAAACCGGTGGCATAGATAAGGATGTCGAGCTCGTGGCTGCCGGCAGTGGTCTCGACCCCGGTCGGCGTAATGCGCGTGACTGGCGTGGCGCGCAGATCGACCAGTTCGATGTTGTCTCGATTAAAAATTTCGTAGTAGTTCTTCTCGCCCGGCGGCCGCTTGGTGCCGAAGGGGTGATTCTTCGGGATTAGCTTTTCGGCGGTCGCCGGATCGTTCACCCGGTTGCGAATCTTTTCTGCCAGAAACTCGCTCACTTCGTTGGCGAAATCCCGGTTGGTGAACATGTCGCTGTAGTTGGCGAACCACAGGGCGAAGCCGCCGCGTTCGTACAATTCCTGATACTTGGCGAGACGCTCGGCTTTGTCGGTGACCTCGGTGCTCATCCGGGGATCCATGTCGTGGATGAAGCCGGCGAAGGTGCGCTTGCACAGCGCCACGATGTCACTCGCTTGCGACGCCAGTTCCTGCTGCTCGGCGGCGGTCAACTGCGTGTTACGCAGCGGCGTGCACCAGTTGGCGGTGCGCTGGAAAAGGGTCAGATGCCCGGCGTCGGGGGCAACGCTCTGAACGATCTGGACGGCCGTGGGGCCGCTGCCGATCACGCCCACCCGCTTACCGCGAACGTCGATGCCCTCGCGGGGCCAGCGCGCGGAATGCGCGGTCAGGCCTTTGAAATCGCCCTCGCCTTCGTAGTCCGGCGGCTGCGGGGCAGACAAGAAGCCGGTGGCCGCTACCACGTAACGGGCCATGGCCCGGCGACCGGCAGCCGTCACGATTTCCCACATCTGGGAGGCCTCGTCGTAGCGCAGGGTTTCCACCCGGGAGCCCAATTCGAACTCGCGGCGCAGGTCCAGACGGTCGGCCACAAAATTCAGATAGCGCTCGATTTCAGGCTGGCCAGCGAACTTCTCGCTCCACTGCCATTCGTTCAGGATGGCCTGCGAAAACGAGTACTGGTAGGAGTAGCTCTCGGAGTCGAAGCGGGCGCCCGGGTAGCGGTTCCAATACCAGGTGCCGCCAATGCCTGCGGCCGCGTCGAAGCCGCGAACCGTAAAACCCTGCTCACGCATCTTGTAGGCCGCGTAGAGTCCCGATACTCCCGCGCCGATGACGGCAACGTCGTAAGTGTCGATCATGTTCAATTCTCCAAAAATCTTTTTTGTCGCGGCCCAGTGGGCTGCGGGCGGGCGATTAGGGTTTAAAACCGGCCTTTGAGAGGCTACTCAGCGGGTCATTATAGGGAGTGTCGCGGCTATAGAGGATCTGATTCAAGCCTCACACGCCCGCCGACACCAGCCAAGTCGTGCTCATGAGCTGGACAATACCGTCGTGCTCGAAGGGCGCAAAGGCAGTCCGCAATCCTTCCACCGCGCGGGCCTGCAGCGCGGGCGTCGCTTCTTCATACGCTACGGCCGCCGGTCCCATCCGGGTCATCTGCGCGATGGCCTCATCCAGCGACCCGAGATTGAGCACGGCTTCGTGCGAGTGGATGGCAATCTCGCGCCAGCCCGCAGTCTCCAGCACGTGGCGCAAATGCGCTTGATCGGCAAAGGCAAAAGGGCCCGGCGCATTTGGCGCCGACGGCGCTGGCCGCGGCAGGACCTCGAACGCCGCCTGCACGGGCACGCCCATCCAGGGGTTGAGCTTGAGTTCCCGCCAGCAAATGAAACGCAGCCGTCCGCCCGGCTTCAAGGCAGCCTTCATGTTGGCAAATGCGCCGACCGGATCGGGAAAGAACATCACGCCGAAACGCGAAGTGATCACATCGAAGCTCGCCGGCTCAAAGCCCATGCTGCCGGCGTCGTCCTGCACGAACTGCAGGTTCGCCAGGTGCCCGAAGCGCTGTCGAGCCTGATCCAGAATGACGGCCGAGATATCGAGCCCCACCACGCGGCCCTCAGGCCCGACGGCGTTCGCGAACGCTGCACTGGTAGGCCCACCGCCGCAGCCCACATCCAGAATCGCCTCGCCGGCGGCCGGGGCGACAAAGCCCAGCAGGGCCTCGGCCAGCGGTTGCAGCATCCGCTCCACGCGATCGAGATTGGCAGTCCAGCGTTGCCCGCCGTTCTCGTTCCAGTAACGGGCCATTTCTGAGTGCATTGAATTCGGTTCGGTCATTGCGATTCCTGATCCTCAGGTTGCAGGGTTAGGGGTAGTCGACAGTGGCGCAGGCTGAGGCCCCGCGCGCGCCGGCGTCAACCGCCGCCGTTACGCCACCCGGTAACGCGCGACCGCCTCTGAATCCCAGGCCAGGCCCACGCCGGGCTCAAGGGGGAGCACGGCATGCCCCGCATCAAAGCGCATTGGGGTCTTTAGCACCGGGCTCGCCAGATCCATCACTTCCAGATAGTGCGCGGTCGGCGCCACGGTCATCAGGTGCGCGCTCACTTCATGAAAGAGATGCGTGGAAATGGGCAGGGAGCGGCTTTGCGCCAGCGTGGCCGCGCCGCGCCAGGCCGAGATGCCGCCGATTTTCATCACATCCGGCATCACCAGATCACTCGCGCCCGCCTCCAGCGCCTTGGTCATTTCAGACAGACCAAACCAGTTCTCGCCGATCTGGATTGGAGTGGCAACCGTCGCCGCGATTCGGGCATGCCCCGCATAGTCCTCCTGCAGCGTGGGTTCTTCGATCCAGGCCAAGCCTTCGCCATCGAGCGCACGGCAACGCCGGATCGCTTCCGGCAGCGACAGCGACTGGTTGTAGTCCACCATCAATTCAACGACAGGGCCCACAGCCTCACGGATGGCGCGGGCCACCTCAAGGTCCTGCGCCAGCGTGGCATAACCCAGCTTGAATTTGACCGCACGGAAGCCGCTCGCGACGGCGTCGGCGGCCAGCCGCTGGCCTTGCTCAATGCCGTCCATGCCGAAACTGGCGTAGGCCTTCACGGGTCGCTGCGCGCCACCAAGCAAGCGCCACAGCGGGAGTTCCGCGCCCTTCGCCACCACGTCCCAGGCCGCCATTTCGATGCCGGCCAGCGCCATTCCCAGCAGACCCGCCGTGCCCAACAGCCGGAAGCGCGCGATCAACGCCTGCGACAAGGCGTCCGGCGCCACCACCGCTCCGGCGAGTTCTTTCGCCAGCGCATCGATGGCCTGCACCACGGGCGCGAGGGCCAGCGGCGTGTACACGAAGACATAGGCGTGGCCCACGATGCCGGTGGTGGTTTCCAAATCCACCAACACCAGCGGACTTTGGTCAATGATTCCGCTGGCCGTTTTAAGCGGCACCGGCAAGGGCACCAATACCGGGGTGGCGCGCAAACTGCGAAGGACGGGGAGGTCTTGCATGGCGGGGCTTTCAGGTTGAAAACCCGAGCCTGCCACAGTGGGGCGAATAGTGGGTGGGTGAGAGCCGCGGCGCTCCGCGCGTCGTAAATGAAATGTCGCAGGCCTGAGCGGAAAAGCGCGCGGGGGCCTTCGATGGTGCCTGCCCGTGTTTCGTGATAAGACGCTAGCGCCTCTGCAGCCATGATGCTGACGGCAGCGTTGGCTGAACATCCGCTTGGCGAGAACGCCGGCAAACCACCACCTTGTAAGGATTACACAATGGCCCTCTCGATCAAAACGCTCCTGCCCGATGGCGAGATCAATCTCGAACTGCTGAAGGTGCTCGCCGACAACAGTTTCGATTCCATTCTGGTCACCGACGCGACCAAGGACGGCAAGATCATGTATGCCAATGCGGCCTTCAAGAAACTGACGGGCTTCAGTCAGGACGAAGTGGTGGGGCAGACTCCGCGCATCCTGCAGGGGCCGGCTACCGACAAAAAAGTCATCGACAAGCTGCGCAAGGCGCTCTCCAGCGGTGGCAAGTTCGAAGACCGCGCCATCAACTACAAAAAGAACGGCACGCCGTTCATCATGCACTGGAAGGTATTGCCCATTAAGCACAAAGGCGCGATCAAGGCGTGGATTGCGATCCAGCGCGAAACTTCAGGGCTCTGAATGAAGCGCTAAGAACGCCGGACAATGCGGGTGGGGCGGGTCTGCAGGGCGCCCGACCGCAGTCTGCCGTCGCTGCCGTTTACAGAACCCAGTAGCGCCTGTCTTTTAGGTGCAGTTCTCACCACAACGCCACGCTGCGCCGTGGTTTTTTTTCGACGAAAGCATTGCCAATGTTTGAACAATCAGCCGCCACCACCGCTGTCGACAATGACACCGATACGCTGCTCCGCGAGAGCATCAACGATTACTGCGCACGCGCCCTGCCCCCGTCCCGCTTGCGCGCCCTGCGCCAAACGAGTCCACGGTTTGATCTCTCTTGCTGGCGCGAGATGGCTGACTTGGGCTGGTTGGGCATGGTGGTGCCGGAGTCGCTGGGCGGGCTTGAAATGGGGGCTAACGCGGTCGCCATCATGGGCCACGCGCTGGGTCGCGTGGCGGCTGTCGAACCGGTCATTGAAGCCGGCGTGGCCTGCAGCGCCTTGCTCGCCGGCACGGTCAATGGGGAATCGCAGCTGGCCGCGCTGCTGAGCGGCGAGGCCTTGTTCACCACCTCGCTCGCCAACGGGGCGGAAATCACCAATCCACTTCGCGCCGTGGCGCTCGCCGACGGCTACGAACTGCATGGCACGGTCGCGCAGCTGCCGGTTGCGCCCGACGTCGATTATTTTTTGCTGGTCGCAGACTGCGATGGCGAGCCGGGCCTGTTTGTGGTGCCGCGCGCCGCCGCCGGGCTGAGCCTGGAAGCCCTGACGCTGGCCGACGGCACGTGCGATGGCCGAGTCCATCTCGAGAGCGTGCGCTGCCCGGCTGCAGACCGACTGCACACCAAGCAAGCTATCTCTGAAGTGCTGGAGCGGGCCCGGGCGCTCGCCGGCTTGGGCGCCAGCGCCTATCTGCTCGGACTCGGCGAAAGCCTGCTCGACATCACGGCGGAGTATCTCCGCGTGCGCCGCCAGTTCGGCCGCCCCATCGGCACCTTCCAGGCTTTGCAGCACCGACTGGTCGACATGTATCTCCATTTGCGTTTGAGCAAAGCGGCCTTGTCGGTCGCGCTCGAACAGGGCGATGAAGCCGCCACGCCGGCCCTGACGCTCATGGCGGCGCGCGCGCGCCATCGGGCCTGCGCCACCACCACCCGCATTGTCCGCGAGGCGATCCAGCTGCATGGCGCCATCGGCTACACCGAGCAGTGCGACGTGTCCTTGTACGTGCAGCGCGCACTGGTGATGAGCGCACGCTTTGGCGGTGCGCGAACCGTGCTCGCCGCCAGCCGCCTCGCGCTGGGCGCCGAAGGCGATGCTGCCGCGGTCTTGCCGCCGCCGCTCCCCGCTGACTTCCGCCCCACCGACGGCGACTGGAATAGCCTGGATGACGCGCTGTTCCGCAGTACCGTGCGGCACTGGCTCGAAGCCCATTACCCGCCCGAGCTTCGTCACGTGCCGGACCAGCTCCGCTGGTCTGAAATCAAAGGCTGGCACGCCCAGCTGGTCGCGCAGGGCTGGGCGGCGCCGGCCTGGCCCGTCGCCCACGGCGGCATGGGTCTCGCGCCCAACAAAATGCTGATTTTCATCGAAGAGCTGGAACGCTGGGGCGTGGCCCGCGCGCCCGATCAGGGCATCGTGATGATTGGCCCGATTCTGATGAGCTACGGCAGCCCGGAGCAGCGCGAACAATATCTGCCGGCGGCGCTGACCGGCGAGCAGATTTGGTGTCAGGGCTATTCGGAACCGGAAGCCGGCTCCGATCTCGCGGCGCTCGCCACTCGCGCGGTGCTGGACGGGGACGAGTTCATCGTTAACGGCCAGAAAACCTGGACCACTCATGGCCTGGATGCCACGCATATGTACTGCCTCGTGCGAACCGATCCCAACGTCAAACCGCAGGCGGGGATTAGTTTCCTGCTGATCGATTTGCGCCAGCCCGGCGTCACCGTGCGCCCGATCGTGAATCTGGGTGGGCACGTCGATTTCTGCGAGGTCTTTCTCGATAACGTGCGGGTGCCGCGCCACAACCTGGTGGGCGAACTCAATGCGGGCTGGACGATTGCCAAGTCGCTGCTTGGCCATGAGCGCCTGTTCGTGGGCTCGCCCAAGCTCTGTCAGCACGCGGTGCATCAGCTACGCGAGCTGCTGGTGGCGAACGGGCAAATCGACAACGCCGCGACCCGCGATGCGCTCACCGCCATCACGCTGGATGTGCTGGATCTGGAAGCGCTGTACGGCGAGTACGCGGCGATTGTGAAACAGGGCGGCGTGCCGGGCGTCGATATTTCCGTGCTCAAGATCTGGTCGACCGAAACCTATGTGCGGCTTAGCGAGATGATTCTGGAAGCCGCTGGCGACGCCGCCGGCATTGTTGGCAAGCAGGCGTTTGGCGACGCCAGGATCGATGTTCTGAGCCATTTCTATAACGCCCGCCCGGCGCCGATTTACGCCGGCAGCAACGAGATCCAGCGCAACATCCTCGCCAAACAGGTACTGAGACTCCCCACATGATCCGCCGCACCGAATCGTACTGGGCGGCCACCGACGACATCCCCTTGGTGGAAACGAGCTGCGCCGGCGTGTTGCGAGACGCAGCGCTGGCACGTCCAGAGCACCTGGCGCTGGTTGAGGCGGTGGAGGATCCGGCGCAACGCAGGCGCTGGACCTACGCCCAGCTCCACGCGAAGGCCGAAGAAACGGCGCGCGCCCTGCTCACGGTGTTCAAGCCCGGCGAGCACGTGGCGATCTGGGGCGGCAATTGCGCCGAGTGGGTCATCCTGCAATACGGTCTGGCCCTGGCCGGGCTGGTGATGGTGACCGTCAACCCGGCGGCCCGGGTAAACGAACTGGCCTATGTGTTGCGCCAGTCGCGGGCGCGCGGCGTGTTTCATCAAACGCACTATCGCGGGCTCGACATGGGCGCGGCGATCGCGGAGGCGAGCGCGCTGGAAGGGCTAAGCCTGCAGCATGTGTCCTGCCTCGAGGCGCTGGATTCATTCGCGGCGCTGGGCGCCGCGACCCAGTCGCTGCCCGCCATCGACCCGCATCAGCCCTGCATGATCCAGTACACCTCGGGCACCACCGGCCAGCCCAAAGGCGCCCTGCTGAATCATTACAGCGTCACCAACAACGCCCGGATGATGGCGATCATCAAAGCGCTGGGCCCCACCACGGTGAATCTGGGCGTGGCGCCCTTGTTCCACACCGCAGGCTGCGTGGCCAATGTGCTGGGCACCGCGCAGACCGGCGGCACCTTGGTCCTGCCGGCGGCCTTCGAGCCCGAGCTGATGCTCGACCTCATCGAACAGGAGCGGGTGACCTTCGGTTTTGGCGTCCCCACCATGCTGATTGCGCTGCTGGCGGCGCAGGCCAGACGCCCGCGCGACTTGTCCAGTCTGGTGACGATGTTCTCCGGCGCCACCATCGTGCCCATCGAAGTGGTGCGGCAGGTGGAAGCGCAGTTCGGCGTGACGCTCATCATCGGCTACGGCCAGACCGAGACTTCACCGTCTATCACCCACACCCGCCTCACCGACAGGGACGAAGACAAGAGCGCCACGATCGGCCAGCCCATTCCCCAAATTGAAGTCAAAATTATCGATCCGGGCACCGGCCAGATTTTGCCCGTCGACCAGCCCGGCGAACTTTGCACCCGCGGCTTCCACGTGATGATGGCCTACTACGACATGCCTGAAGCCACCGCCGCGACCATCGATGCCGACGGCTGGCTGCACACCGGGGACCTCTGCGCGATGGACGCGCGCGGCTATTGCCGGGTCACGGGGCGGCTGAAAGATCTCATCATCCGCGGCGGCGAAAACATTTATCCGCGCGAAGTTGAAGAAGTGCTCTACACCCACGAAGCGGTGGCGGAAGTCGCGGTATTTGGCGTGCCGGATGATTACTGGGGCGAACAGGTCGCGGCGGTGGTGACGTTCAAAGCGGGCGCTCAGGCCAGCGGCGACGCCCTGCGCGCGCACGTCGCGGCGCAGCTCGCGCGCCACAAGGTGCCGAACCACTGGTATGCGCTGCCGGCCATCCCGGCCACCGCCTCCGGCAAGCTGCAGAAATTCCGGCTGGTGGAGATGTTCCGCGCGGGCGAACTCGCCGGCGCTGCCCTCTAGCGGCGAGACGCGGCGCTCGCCCTCAGGGCAGCAACCGCCATAAGCCGTAAATCGCCGCGCCGGCCATCGCGCTCAGCGCGAGCAAAATGCCGTAGGCGCCGCGCGTCATGCCGCGGATTGCGCGCTGAATCGTGGGGCGGTCGTTGACGTTCGGAAATGGCGTCTCCGGCACCGGCACGCCAAGCAACGCGCACAGCGGTTCCCATCCCTGATCGGCGGAATACACCAGCAGCCGGGCCGGCGGGACCGCCGCCGTCACGTCCTCAATGTGCTGCTGGTAATGCGCGATGGCCGCCGCCCGATCCGTCATGGTGCCGCGATGCGAGCGCTGCCAGATGAGTTGCCGCGACATCGCGCCGAATTTTCGGCCAAACGGGGTAAACCACTCCAGCACCTTGAATTGCCAGAGCGTCTCGGTGAAGTAGATGGTCTCCATCGTGCTCTCGTACCAGGCTTCAGCGCCCTTGGGATGCAGCGTCAACAGCACCTTGGCGTTCGGGTAGGCAATCATCAACTCACGCCATACGCAGCAGGCGGGGTTATCCAGCGCCGCACGATAGTTCTTGAACACGTCCTCCCAGGGCTGCGCGGTGCCCGGCGCGCTGTCCGCGACGCGACACCAGAAGTCGAGGTGATGGCCGTTGGCCTTGTGGTTCAACACTTCCACCATGTGATAGCAGGGCAGACGCAGTTCGCGCAGCGCGGTATAGGTCGACATCGTGCCGGTACGGCCAAACCCGGCGCCAATCAGTTCGAGTGCCATTGCGCTGTGCTCCTCAGGAAAATATTCGCCTGCGGCCCCGATGCAAGCGCTAGCAGCGCCGCCGGGCGTATCGATCACAAACCCGGAAGGTTGCCGCCAGCCGCGCCCCTCGTTTCATCCCCGAAGCCCCGGATACGACGCCCCTCTTTTTCAAGCTGAAGGATTTCCCGATCGGTCAGCAGCTTGCCTTCCAGCAGGTACACGCGTGAGGCGCCCGCACCCAGCGCCATTTCGCGAAACGCCCGATATTCCAGCTGTGTGAAGCCACCCTCCGGCTCACCCAGGGGGTGGATGAAAATGATGGGCGCCATTGCGAAAAAAGAGTGCCCCGTCGCTTGGCGCACCAGCAGCCGCAGCACTTGCTCGGCGGCCGTGAAATCAGCAACCAGCGATCTGGGATGGTCAAAAGGATTGATCACTTGCGCGGCTTGCGCGGCGGCGGCCTGGCGCGCTTTCGACCCCACCCCAAGGATCTCGGGCGTGGGCGAGCGACTCATCGCCAGTTCGGGCACTTCGGCAATCACCAGACCGCTGCGAAGGTTCCTGATCGTCAGGCACTCCGGCGCGAGCGTGATGTACAACAGTGGCCTTGCAGCATCAAACATGGCGACGTCTCAGCTTTGCGGGTTGATGGCCCATTATTCACCAGCACCGCGACATCGCTGAAGCTAGTGCGCGACCCGCTGCGCGCGTCCGGGCGAGATGACCAGCGGCCGGTCCGGCAATTCGTTGCGCTCACCGTGGGTCACCGGAAAATGCGCCTTGAGCTGCCGCGTCAGTTCCTCCACTGCGGCGATGGCGCCCGCCTGGAATCGCCCCTCGGCGAACGCCGCCTCGAGCGTGTGGCAGACCGCCAACCAGACGTCCGTCCCCAGTGTTGCGTTCACCGCGCGGTCGGCCAGCACCTGCACCTGCCGATCGGCCAGCAGCACGTAAATGAGCACGCCGTTGTTCTCGGCGGTGTCCCACACGTGCAAATCGGAGAACAGCGCGAGCGCGCGGTCCCTCGCCGATTCCCCGGCCAATAGCGCGGCCGCAGGCAAGGCGCTTTCAACCACAAACCGGAGCTCGCCGGACGTCTCGCGCTCACCCGCGGCGATCGCCTGCTCGATAGCGCGCATCGTGGCGTCGGGAAACGCCCGGGCCAGCTGCCAGTGGGTGGTGAAGAGATGCCGGCAAAGACGTTTCAGATCCACGGCTACCATCTCCCGGAGGCGCCACCGCCACCGAAGCTGCCGCCGCCGCCGCCAAAACCGCCGCCCCCGCCAAAACCGCCGCCCCCGAAGCCACCGCCGCCGCGGCCGTAGCCGCCGCGATAACCGGGTAAGCCAAAGCCGCCGCCGATCAGGGTGAAGACCAGCGCCGCCACCGCGGCGAGCAGCGCAATGGAAACAGCACCGATGAAAAACCAGGCCAGCCCGCCCACCAGTACGCCGGTCGTCGCCGCCCCCAAGGTCCGGCCGAAGGCCCCGCGCAGGATGCCGCCCGCCAACAGCGCGACCAGCATCAGCAGGGGCACAGCGTGTTGAAACGTCCTGGCGCCGCCTGCCGACGAGGGCTCCGGTGAGGGCAGTGGTTCGCCATCGACCACGCGAATCATTTGCTGCACGCCGGCGCTAATGCCGCCGTACACGTCCCCCTGTTTGAAGCGCGGCGTGATGATCTCGCTGATGATGCGCCGACAGGTGGCGTCATTCAGCGCGCCTTCCAGGCCGTAGCCCACTTCAATGCGGAGCGCGCGATCTGTCATTGCCACCAGCAACAAGGCGCCGTCGTCGGTTTTTTTGCGCCCCAGCTGCCATTGTTCAACAACCCGCAGCGCGTATTGCTCGATGGCTTCGGGCGCGGTGGTGGGCACGATCAACACCGCGATCTGCGCGCCCTTGCGCCGCTCGAAGTCCTGCAAGCTGGCCTCAAGCGTGCTGCGCTCCGCCGCGCTCAACACCCCAAGCTGATCCGTCACGCGCGTCGCCAGCGTCGGCACCGCCACTTCCGCCCGCAGCGCCAGTGGCCAGCAGACCACCAGCGCCAGCAGCAGGCTGGCCGCGGCGCCTGGCAATCTCACGGTTTGGCGCCTTGTGGCGTGGCCTGGGGCAGGGTGGCGCCGGTGCCAAACTCCACCACCGGTGGGATGGCGATGGTTTGCTCGTTCTCCACCGTGAAGTTGGGCTTTACCCCGTAGCCAAAGAACTTGGCGATGAGATTGGATGGGAACAAGCGCACCGTGACGTTGTAGGCCTGCACGGCCTGTATGTAGCGATTGCGCGCCACCGTAATGCGGTTTTCCGTGCCTTCAAGCTGCGCCTGCAGGTCGCGAAAATTGGCGTCTGATTTGAGGTGCGGGTAGTTCTCGGTCACCACCAGCAGCCGGGAGAGCGCGCCCGACAACTCGCCCTGTGCTTGCTGGAATTGGCCAAACGCCTGCGGGTCGTTCAGCACTTCCGGAGTGATTTGCAGGCTGCCCACTTTCGCGCGGGCGTTGGTGACGCCTAACAGGATGTCTTTCTCCTGCGCCGCGAAGCCTTTCACCGTGTTGACCAGATTGGGCACGAGATCCGCACGCCGCTGGTACTGATTGACCACCTCCGACCAACTCGCCTTGATTTGCTCATCTGCCGTTTGCAGCGTGTTGTAACCGCAGCCGGAAAGGCCGAGCGTCAGCAGCACCGTAAGCGCGACCCATAACTTACGCATTCGATTTCTCCCGAATTGAGGGTTGTTGGCAGGAAAGCCGGAGATGCACGGGAACCGGGGCTGCGGCATTCATGGGCGGTGCTGGCGCGCGAGCCGCGCCCGCAGACTTGTGATCTCGTCCAGCATGTCGAGCACCAGCGCGAGCGCCGGCGGATTGAGTTCCAGATCGCGGGCCAGCCGCAGCGCCAGCCGCGCGCGGCGCAGGGCCGTGCCGGCGAATCGCCAGTCGTCACCCGTCTGTCCGGCAGGCGCCAGCACGCCCTCGGCCACCAGCGCCGCGAGTTGTGCCGGCGTGGCGTTACACGCCTGAGAAAGTTCGACCAGCGTGAATTCGACGACCTCTTCAACCACCTCAGCCCGGATGCGCAACAAAGGGTGCTCACTGCTCACGAGGGGCCTCCGGATTCAGCTCTGGGCTTGAAGGTGAAGGCCGAGGCAAAGGCCTGATAGGCGACCACGGCCTCGGGGGTCTCGGCGGGGGGAATCACGATGGCAATTTCCGCGTACAAATCTCCCGGCTCACGGCCCGGAATCCCCTTAGCCTTGAGACGCAATTTGCGCCCGGCGGCGGAGCCAGCGGGGACCTTCAGCGCCACGCCGCCATCCGGCGTGGTCACCGAAACGGTGGCGCCCAGCGCAGCCTCCCAGGGGGCCAGCGCGAGCGCGGTGTAGACGTCTCGTCCCTCCACCCGAAAGCGCGCATCAGGCCGAAACACGATCTCCAGATACAGATCGCCCGCCGGCCCGCCGTCGAAACCGGGCGTGCCTTGCCCCGCGAGGCGCAGATGCTGGCCCTGGCGTACCCCTTTGGGGATCGTGACTTCGATATGGCGCTCGCGCAGCACCACATGGCCCGTCGCATCAACGGCCGGCGCGCGAGTGGCGCGCCCCCGAACCGTGACTGCGCCGACCAAACAAAGCCTCGAAGAAATCGCTGTGGTCAGCGCCGCCAAAATCAGCGCCGCGAAACTCAAAACCCTGATCCCAATTCGGCGGCGGACGGAAGTCCTGCCCGTCTTTCCACTGGCTGCCCATTTGATCGTAGGCCGCGCGCTTCTCGGGGTCTTTCAGCACTTCATAGGCTTCGCCGATTTCCTTGAAGCGCGCCTCGGCGTCGGACTCCCCGGAGACGTCCGGGTGAAATTTGCGCGCGGGTTTCCGGTAGGCGCTTTTGATTTCATCCTGCGTCGCGGTGCGCGGGACGCCGAAGACTTCGTAGTAGTCCTTGAACTGCATGCCGACGGACCTCGCACACTGGGACGGGAGCAGACCCAAAGCGATTTCGGGTGGGCCGCACGTGACCAGTATGGAAGAGCCCGGCAAGCACGCTCTTGACCTTGATTAACACTCGGGAGAAACGCGGCGTGGTGCCTGATGAACAAGTCGCTCAGGTTTGGCCGTAGCAGGACTGAACGCTGAACGAGACTTCTGGCGTGAGTTCAAGGGATGGAGGTCCCTCGATCACGCCGATCGGGTTCAGCACTGAGGATTTACCGCATCAGGGCGCGCGCGCCCGGGTAGACAGTCCGTGGCCTCGGCAAATGGAGGTCGGTTCGGACTACCCGGGCGCGCCTTGTTTTAGTTGGCCGCTACTTTCGGGTTCGCTTCCGCGCCCGGGAGTTTCACTGACGACCTTGCCCAAGCCCGCTTCAGCCGGGCTTCAACGGTCGCCGCCAAGGCGTCTTTCTGTTGCACGCGCAGCGCCTGCAGCAAGCCGCTCAGCGCCCAACCGTTATGCGGGTTCTTACGCAGATCCTGCCAAAACACGGTCTCCGCTTCGGCCGGCCGACCGGCGGCAAGCAATTCGGCGCCGAGGGCATGACGAGGCGGGTAGGCCCATTCGGAAGGTTCGGTGTAGATCAGGCCGTCTTCGATTCTCACCGCCATTTCCAGCTGTGAAATCGCCTCGTCGTGGCGCCCTTCGGCCGCAGCGATCGCGCCAACAAGCGACGGCACGCTTACGTTGAGTATCGAGCGCGCAGGGTTTTGCGAGAACAGGTTATTGTCGAGTGACGGATTCTTCATCACTTCGCGAAGCGTCGCGAGTTCGCCTTTGGCCTGTTCAATGCGGCCCGTGGCGACGAACGCCTGTCCCCGCGCGTAATGCCAGGCGCCGGTAAGAAAGGCCGACGTTGCCGGCGGCGCCGGTTCTTTCAGCATCGCTTCCCACAGGCCAAAGCGCAGCATGGTCCAGTAGGGCACCACCCGGAATGCCGCAAGCATCGGCATCGCCGCCAGCGTCGCGTCGTCGATCTTGCTCGCGACTTTACGACCGGCCTCCTCCGCCAAGGCTTGCTGCCCGTCGTACATCGCTGCAAACCACATGAAATGAATGTTGTGCGGGTAGTAGGCCATCGGATAGAGGCCCTGCGCGCGACACTGGGTGATGTAATCCTCGTCGGCCTCGATCGCCAAGCGATTGCTCTCAATCGCATCGGCGTAGCGTCCAACGCGCTGGTAAATATGCGAGGGCATGTGAACCATGTGGCCCGCGCCCGGCATCAGATGCAGCAGCGTGTCGGCCGAGCGCTCGGCGCGATCCGGCGTTGGCGTTGATTCAAGCAGGTGGATTTGGAGATGCAAGGCACCGGGATGCCGCGGATTCCTGCGCAGTACATCTGCGGTCAGTGCCTCAATTTCTGCGATGCCTTCCTGGGGTTGCCCGTCCGGCATCCAATATCCCCAGGGCCGCAGGTCCATCACCGACTCGATGTAAAGGGTCGCGATATCCAGATCCTCCGGATAGCGTTTGTGCACCTCGCGCATGGCCGCGGCGTATGCCCGATCGTTGGCCTTGCGGTGGTCAGCGGTGCCGGAATAGCGCTTCGCAAGCGCCTCGATGAGCGCCCGCTCGCGGGGGCTGGCGTGCTGGGCCAAGGACTGCGCCTTGCCGACCATTTCAAACGCGTGCGGCTCCTCATTGGGTGCCATCAGCGCGTTGATGTTTGGCCCCAGCACCAGCGCTTGTCCCCAGTAGGCCATCGCCAGCGTCGGATCAAGGCGGCTGGCTTCCCTGAAGGCGCGCCGTGATTCGGCATGGTTAAACGCGTAGGCGAGGTTAAGTCCCTGATTGATGAATTTTTGGGCTTCCGCCTGCTGCGTTGAGACCGGAAAGACGTGGTCCCCGAGCTTTTGCAAACGCGGCGCCAACTCCCCTTTGGGGCCCGGCTGCGCCGCTGTGGGCGATTCCGCATAGTGCTTGTGAGTGGTGGCGGCGGGGCCTTCGGCCGCGCCAGCCGTGAGGCTTACGGCCGCCAGAAGGACAGTGGCACAGGCGCGTAATGACCGCGTTGCTTGCTGATTCATGACATTCCCATGGGGTGCTGCGGGCGAGGACACAATGCCCGGTTCGGTTACAAGGGCAGGACCTTAATGCGTGCGATCGATTGCCGCAGCGACCCTTCTCAAAACTGTCGTTGCGGTCAACGCCGTGTTTCGATGCCACGGTACGCGGGCCCTGAGATGACCCAATGCCAGAGCCCCGCCTTTTCGCTTGTGGACGCTGCCGGGGCTACCGTGCGTCCTGTCACGGTAGCCGCCGGTCGCTCATTTGCTCAGCCGAAAAGCTCAGCCGCGAGTTCTTCGAGTTCCTGCAGGATCGCCGCCTCGCTCTCGCCCTTCAGCCACAGCACCACGTTGTCGGCGCTGGCATCGGCCAAAGTCTTGATGTCCGCCTTGGTGCGGAACATGCCGTCCGGGGCGAAGGCCGTGATGTTGATGGTCTTGGGATCGCGGCCGTATTGCGCGGCGAATTTGTTGATTTCCGCGCGGCCGTCGACCACTTCCTGCGGATTGATCACAAACGGCAGCCAGCCGTCGCCCCATTGGGCCACGCGGCGATACACGTTGGGGGAGCCGATGCTGCCCAGCATGATCGGCGGATGCGGCTTGCGCCACGGCGTGGGGCGGCACACGGCGGAAGGGAAATTCGCGTATTTGCCTTCCGCGCTCACGTATTCGCCGGTCCACAGCTGTTTCATGGCCAGAATGTATTCCTTCACCTGCGCCCAGCGATGCGCGAAGTCGCCGCCCATCATCGTGCACTCGGCTTCGTTCCAGCCGGCGCCAATGCCGTAGATGAAGCGGCCTTTGGAGTAGTGGTCGAGTGACGCAATTTCCTTGGCGGCCAGCACCGGGTGGCGCTCTGGCACCAGCGCCACGCCCGTGCCGAGGTTAATCGTGCTGGTGACGGCCGCCGCACGCGAAAGGCCGATCAAGGGATCGGGCATTTTGAACAGATAGTCCGGTGCCGAACCGCCTTCCACTTTGCCGGGATAGACATCTTCAGAGCCCTGCGGGATGGCCGCGTGCTCTGGCAGCCAGTAAGAATCGAAACCCAGTTCTTCGGCGCGTTTGGCGATGACCGCCGGGTCGCCGGTAAACAGATCAGCGATGACCTGAAAAACGCCAACGCCGATACCGTGAGATTTTTTGACCGTCATGCAGATGTTCCCCTCTGTGCTTTTGTAATCAAGTGCGCGAGCCGGCCGAGCCGGGTACTCTGCTCCGCATTTGACGCGACTGCGGCGGTCATCGCAAGCCGCGTTCTGCTTGCGGCGGCGATCGCGGCTTCCTACTATTGCATATGCAAACGTACCGGCTCGCGACGACCACCATCGCCGGCCATCCACACGCTTCGCCCTCGGCCTGAGATCTGTCAGGCGCCGGCTTTCATCCTTCTCGCAACCAATCTGTTGGGAAATCCATGCGTAAATCGGTCGAATTTTTCTTTGATGTGGGAAGTCCGGCCGCGTATCTGGCGTGGACCCAGTTGCCGCGCCTTGCGGCGGACACGGGCGCCACCATCCTCTGGCGCCCCATGCTGCTCGGCGGGGTCTTCAAGGCGACGGGCAATAGCAGCCCGGTGGCGATCCCCGCCAAAGGTCGCTGGCTCATCAACGACCTCAAACGCTGGGCCGATCGCTATGGCGTGCCGCTGCAGCTGCCGGCCGATTTCCCGCTCAATACGCTCACGCTGATGCGTGGCGCGGCCGGTATTCAGCTGCGGCAGCCGCAAGATTTGGCGCGCTATCTGGAGGCGGTATTCAACGGGATTTTCGCGCAGGGTCTGGCGCTGGGCGACCCCGCAGTGGTGGCAGAAGTATTATCGAATGCCCACTTCGATCCGGCCGCCATCCTCGCCCTCGCGAGCGACCCTGAAGTTAAACAGGCGCTGGTCGCCACCACCGAAGAAGCCGTCGCCCGCGGGGTGTTCGGGGCCCCGAGTATGTTTGTCGGCGAAGAAATGCACTTCGGACAAGACCGGCTGGAGTTCGTCGCTGCGGCGCTGCGGGCATGAACCCTGCGTGCTTCGGCATTGCGCTAACACACAGCGTGGTCGCGGTGATTCCCAGCGGGTTTCCGCTGGGCCAATTCCGCCCCGTTGCGCGCGAGCCGGTCGAAACCAACACCCACTTCAAGCACTGGGGCGGCGCCAAACCCGGCTTCGCCGCGCCGGCCACCTAAACCGCAGACGTGATTGGCAATGTACCAAAGGAAATCCAACGCATGAAAATTTACTACGCGCCCAATACCCGCGCCGTGCGCATCGTGTGGCTGTTCAACGAGCTTGGACTGCCCTACGAACTCGAAACTTTCCAGCTGGGCGAGCGCAAAATGCGCGCGCCGGAATATCTCGCCGTGCACCCGCTAGGCCGCGTGCCGGCGCTGGCCGATGACGACGGCACCTGCGTGTTTGAGTCGGGTGCCATCGTGCAGTACGTGCTCAGCAAATACGCCGATGGCCGGCTGCAACCGGCGCCGTCCTCGGCCGACTTCGGGCCCTATCTGCAGTGGCTGCACTACGCCGAAGGCATGATCATGCCGCCGGTGAATACCATCGTGGTGGAGACCATTCTGCTCGCGCCCGAAAAACGCAATCAGGGCAACGTCGACCGCGCCGTCAAACTGCTGGGGCGCATGCTTGAAGCGGTGGAGACCCGACTCGAAGGCCGCGAATTTCTGGCCGGCGCCTTCAGCGGTGCCGACATCATGACCGGGCACGCCACAATCGTGGCCGCCAAGCTCGGCGCCGACATCACCGACAAGCCCAACGTTAGCGCCTACATCCAGCGCCTCAACGCGCGGCCCGCGCTCGCTGCGGCCTGGCAGGCTGGCACCTGAAACTTCGAGGAACGCTCCCATGACTGACAAACTGCACTACGAACAGGTGGGCGACGTTGCCGTCATCACGCTCGACGACGGCAAGGCCAACGCCTGCGGCTTTGTGATGCTTGAAGCCATCGGCACCGCCCTCGACCGCGCCCGTCTCGAGGCCCGCGCGGTGGCCTTGATCGGACGCCCGGGCGTGTTGAGCGGCGGCTTCGATCTCAAGGTCATCAACGGCGGCGATGCGGCCGAACTGCAGCGGCTGATTACGCTGGGCGTGCGCACCTTGATGCGGCTCTACGGCCATCCGCAGCCGGTGGTGATAGGCGCCACCGGCCACGCGGTGGCGCTCGGCGCCTTCATGCTGCTGGCCGGCGACTATCGCGTGGGCACCGCCGGCGACTACCGCATTGGGCTGAACGAAACCGCCATCGGTCTTCATTTGCCGCCCTTCGGCATTGAACTGGCGCGCGCGCGACTGCCGCCGCAGCACCTCACCCAAGCGGCGATCATGGCCAGACTTTATGCGCCAGACGAGGCGATTGAAGCGGGTTTTCTGGACGAGGTGCTGGCCGCTGACGCCGTTCGGACCACAGCCATTGCCAAGGCGCAGGCCTGGAGCACGCTCCATGCAGAGGCGCTGGCCTACAACAAAGCCGCCTTCCGGGATGACGCGATCGCTCGCGTGCTGGCCGCGTTGGAGGATTGAGCGGCACCCTGAATTGTTTCGCCAAGCGAGCCCCGCCCCGTTCATCGCGCCCCGACCGCGCGTTAAAGGGGGCTACCTTGCACAGCACAATGCCGCCCTCTTATAGTCCAACCCCGACTTACCTCTTCATCAGCAAGGATTTTTATGGACAACATGCGCGCGCTGCGTCAGACCCGGCTTTTTGAGGCAATGCCAGAGGCCGAACTCGCCAAGTTGGCCGCACTCGCCAAAGCCACCCGCTTTCCTCAAGGCGAAGAAATCTGCCGCGAAGGCGCCAGCGGTAGTGAGCTGTTTGTGCTGGTACTCGGGAGCGTGCGAGCGACCAAAGGCGACAGCGACCAGGACGTTGCCACCATCGGCAGCGGCTCGTACTTTGGCGAAATGGCGATGGCATCTGCCGAGCACAAACGTGCCGCGACGATCCGCGCACTGGAAGACAGCGAAGTGCTGGTGATCTCCGGCGAGGCCATTAACGCCCTCGCCGAACAGGACGCGCCGTTTGGTTACGCGTTTTATCACGCACTCTCCCGCGGTCTCGCCCAGCGCATGCGCGCTGCCGCCAACGACGTTGCCCTGTTGAAGTCTCTCGCCAGAAAAAACTAGGCGTCTGTGCACTGAGCGTTCAACGCCCGACGGCCACCGGCTGCTCGGGCCTTGAGCCCCATCAGCGCCACCCTTCCTCACCTTCAAGACGCCCGCCGCCTGTTCAGGGCGCCACCCCGCAAAAACCCGCTGACCGAAAGCGATAAAAACGATAGAACCGATTAACTGCTGCCGGGCTGGATCGACAGTTCGTGATACGAGCCCGGTTTGCGGCACGTAGTGATTGAAAATCGCGGGGCTCCCGGTAAAAAATCGGGACTTGGAATCAGAGGGACGGGTGAGGGATGGCGATCGCAGGCGTCATGGCAGTCGTAGCGCCGTATGCGTTGATGAACGCCACGGCCTCGCGCGCCACGCGTGCCCCGCAATCCATCGCCGCAACGCCAACGGCGAATACCGTCCGCGAGACGCCACCGAACGAACAGGCAGACGCGACGACTCAGGCAAAAGATCGGGTCATTCGCGGTCAGGACGAACAACAACGCTCCCCGGAAGAGCAGCGGCAACTGGCAAGTCTGGAAGCGCGCGACCGCGAGGTGCGTGCGCATGAGCAAGCCCATCTCTCCACCGCCGGCGGTCTGGCCACCGGCCCTGCGAGATTCACCTACCAACGAGGCCCAAATGGGGTCAATTACGCCGTAGGGGGCGAAGTCTCGCTCAGCCTGCGCAAGGGACAAACGCCGGAAGAAACGCTCGCCATCGCGCGGAAAATTCAGGCCGCCGCCCTCGCCCCCGCCCAGCCTTCGCAACAAGACCGCAATATCGCCGCCGTCGCCGGGCAGATGGCGCTGGAGGCGGCAACCGAACTGGCGCGTCAGTCCAATGTCAAAGCGGCCAATCCGCCCGGCCCGATCACCCTCGAAGAAGAAACGCCTCGGCTGTCTCGCAGTCAGACCGAAGGTCTCCGTCGCTATCGCGGCGAGGAGACCCGAAGCAACCAGCTACTGGCGCTGATCTAACCCCCCCCTCGAGCCCCTCCGGCTCTGCCGCCTTTCACGCAATCCTGAAACCCTCATATCCGTTCGCGGCAATCTCGGCGCACAGCTTTCGATACGTCCCGAAACCCCCGATATACGGCAGGAACACGCGCGGCTTGCCGGGAATGTTCGCCCCCATGTACCAGGAATCTGCTTGCGGAAAGAGCGTGCCATCCGCCAACTCCTTCACATGCGCGCCCCATTGCGCTTCGGCCTCGGCGGTCGGCTCAACGGTCGTGGCGCCCACGGCGCGCAGATGCGTGAGCAACTCGCAAATCCAGTCCACATGCTGCTCGATAGACGTGGGCATATTGCCCAGCACCGACGGACTCCCCGGCCCGGTCACCATGAATAAATTCGGAAAGCCCCGCGTACACACGCCGAGATAAGTCTGCGGGCCCGCCGACCACTTGGCGGCGAGCGGCGTATTGGCGCGACCGCGAATGCCGAGGCGGTTCAAGGGGCCGGTCATGGCGTCAAAGCCGGTGGCGAAGACGATCGCGTCGAGCTCAACGGTCTGTGCGCTGGTGCGGATGCCGGTCGCGACCACGCGCTCAATCGGCGTTTCGCGCACATCCACCAAGGCCACATTCGGGCGGTTAAAGGTCTCGAAGTAGTTGGCGTCGAGCGGTAGCCGCTTGGTGCCAATGGGATAGCCCTGGGGCACGAGCTTGTTGGCGGTGACCGGATCGTGCACCACGCTGCGAATCTTATCCCGTACAAACTCGGCGGCCAGCGCATTGGCGGCGGGGTCGGCAAGCAGATCGCAAAGGCTGCCGAACATCCATTCAAAACCGCCTTTGGCCCAATCCGCTTCGAACTGCGCCCGCAGGGCTGCCGGGCTTTGCTTCAAGGCCTCATCCGCTTTCCAGTCGTAGGGCTGGCCGATGGTCGACCAGCGGCAGGTCTCACGGATGGTTTTGATATTGGCTTTGAGGTCGGCGATTTGATCGGGCGACAGCGGCGCATTGCGGGCCGGCACGCTGAAATTTGGCGTGCGCTGGAAAACGGTTAAATGCGCCGCCTGTTGCGCGATCACCGGAATGGATTGGATGCCCGACGACCCGGTGCCCACCACGCCCACCCGCAAACCGGTGAAATCGACGCCCTCGTGCGGCCATTGCCCGGTGTGATACCAGCGCCCATTGAAGTCCTCGAGCCCGGCGACCTGTGGCACCTGCGCAGCCGACAAACAGCCCACCGCGGTGATCAGAAACTGCGCGAGCACCTGCTCGCCGTGCTCGGTCTCCACTCGCCATAAACCGGCCGTGTCGTTGTAGGTCGCGGCGGTCACGCGAGTGTTGAAGGCAAATGCCGGGCGGAGCTCAAACCGATCGGCCACGTGTTCGAGGTAGCGCAGAATTTCCGCCTGCCCCGGAAACCGACAGCTCCAGGTCCACTCCTGTTCCAGCGCTTCGGAAAAGGAATAGGCGTAGACCCAGGACTCGGAATCAGAGCTCGCACCCGGATAGCGATTCCAGTACCAGGTGCCGCCTACGCCGCCGCCCTGCTCAAAGGCCGCATGCGAAAGCCCCATCTCGCGCAGCTTGTAGACCGCGTAGAGACCGGCGAAGCCGGCGCCAATAACGACCGCATCGACCCGCCGCGGGGCCTTATCCCTTTCCAGATAACTTGCCGACATGCGGGCTCCCTCTCCCTGTGTTGTTCTTTTTTAGACGCTGATTACTGAGCCCCATCAGGCAGCGTGGCGCGCCCCCGCCGTCGCAGCTCCCGCAAACTTCAGCACGCCGTCTTCCAGCGGGTCATTGCGAAAGTGCTCGCGGTCGTCCAGATAGTTCTGCTTGTTCTGCCAGGGCGCGCGGTCGCTGGTGCGCGGAAAAAGATGCATCGCGCGCTGCAGATATCCCGGATTGAAGCCGTCGATCAGCGGCCGTTGGGGCATATCGCGATCGCTCTCACGCAGCGTTGGCGTGCATAGCCGCAAGCCCTTCGCCTTGAGGTGGTTCAACAAGCGACAGGCAAATTCAGACACCAACTCGGAGCGCAGCGTCCACGAGGCGTTGATATAGCCCAGCGTATAAATAAGATTGGGCACGCCCGAGAACATCATGCCCTTGTACGACCAGGTCTCGGCAAAATTGACCGGCGCGCCGTCTACCGAAAACGCGACCTTGCCGAGCAAGGCCATCTCGAGACCCGTGGCCGTCACCACCACATCTGCCGGTAACTCCGCGCCAGATTGCAGGCGAATCCCGTTGGCGGTGAACTGGGCGATGTGGTCGGTCACCACCTCGGCCTTCCCGGATTTAATCGCTTTGAAGAGATCCGCATCGGGCACCAGACACAGTCGCTGGTCCCACGGCTTGTAGCTGGGCGTGAAGTGCTTGTCGACGTCGTAATCCGGCCCGAGAAGTTTACGCACCATGCCCAGCAACTGCGCGCGCACTTTCTCTGGCGCCACCCGCGTCTGGCGATACACATAGCGCTGAAACTGCACGTTCTTCCAGCGAATAAGGCGATAGGCGAGCTTCGCCGGCAGCAGTTTCTTGAGCCAGTTGGCCACCGCATCTTCCGCCGGCAGGGACACCACATATGTTGGCGAGCGCTGGAGCAGCGTGACCTTGGCCGCCTCGCGCGCCATCGCTGGCACCAGGGTCATGGCGGTCGCACCGCTGCCCACGATCACTACCCGCTTGTTGCGGTAATCGAAGCCTTCCGGCCAGGCCTGCGGATGCACCACGTCGCCCTTGAACTCGGCAAGCCCGGCAAAGTCGGGCTGATGGCCGCCTTCGTAGCTGTAGTAGCCGCTGCACACCAGAAGGAAATTGCACGCAAACTGCACGTGCTCGCCGTCGCCCGTCTCCGCCTCCACGGTCCAGCGCCCTTCGGTGCTCGACCACGCGGCGGACGTCACTCGATGCTGAAACCGGATGCTTTGCTCGAGACCACGCTCGCTCGCCGCTTCCTTCACATAGGCCAGAATCGACGGCCCGTCGGCGATGGCTTTGGCGTCCTGCCAGGGTTTGCTGTCGTAGCCCATGGTGTACATGTCGCTGTCCGAGCGAATGCCGGGATAGCGAAACAGGTCCCAGGTGCCGCCTATCGTGGCGCGCCCTTCAAGGATGAGAAAACTGCGGTCGGGACATTTGTCCTGCAGTTGCCGGGCCGCGCCAATGCCAGAAAGACCGGCGCCGATAATGATCACGTCTACAGCTTGCATAACGGACTCCGCCCTGACCTTGAATGATGAGCGGCATGTTACGCCAGCCACCGCCCGGAAGATCCCACCCCGAGTCATTGCCCAAGAGTGGTGGCGACACTAGGCTACGAGAGACTCATCAAAGGGAGCGTGTCATGGTTGAAACGGCAAGTGTTTCGGACCTCGATTTTTCCGTCGCCGAAATGGAAGCGCAGGTGGCGCGCTTCAAAGATCAGAAAAGCTCCGACAAGGCGTTCATCGACACCCGCATACCGGGCCACGAACGCGAGATTTTCAGCATCATTGGCAACGGCGTGCAGGAAGACGCGAGCATGCGTCCGCAGATTCCGGCGCAGGATTTTCATCTCGCCATGATTCGCGCGGAACCCGGCAAAGGCGCGGCGCTGCATTCGCATCTCACGCAGGAAGTCTTCATGCCGCTGACCGGCCGCTGGTCGATTTTCTGGGGCCCGGAAGGGGCGAAGGAACTCATTCTCGAACCCTATGACGTCATCTCGCTGCCGGTGCATGTGATGCGCGGCTTCCGGAATGTGGGCACCGAAACCGCGATGATGCTGGCCGTGGTGGGCGGTAACGATCCGGGTCGCGTGGGCTGGCCGGCCTCCATGAAAGTGATGGCCGAAGCGGCCGGCTTAACGCTGGATGCCGAAGGCAATCTGGTGGAACGCGCTGGCTGAGGGTGGCGTGAAGCGCATCGCGGGTGTCGCCTTGGCTTTGCTGTCCGCGCTCGGCGGTAGCGCAAACGCCGCCGAGGTGCCCTACCGCACGCACGAGCAAATCCGCGAAGGCGCGCTGGCGCTGATCGCCCAACTGCGCACTGAGGGCGCGGTCGCCGCACTCACCACCGCGCGCGCCGAATCCCATCTTGATGATCCCAAGGTGCAGCGCAATCTCGACTGGGCCGAGCGCGAACTTCCCGCGCACCTCGCCCCGCTGGGCGCGTGCCAGCGCGCAAGCCTGAGCGATGCAGAGCGCTTCGCGTCATCGTTTTACCGGCTGCATTTTGTGCTGAGCTGCGCGGGCGGCGAGCGCCAGATCATGCTCACCTACCGGCGTAAAACCGATGGCTGGCGGCTGAACCAGTTTTACTTCGACTAAGCGGCCGCCGCTTTAATCCAATCGCACGGGCAGCCGCAACAGGCTGCGATCGACCAAGGTCGGGCTCCATTCGAAATCGAGAGTCGCCGGCCGTAATTTGGGAAAGCGCGCAAAGAGTTTCGGCAAGGCCGTGCGCGCTTCGGCGCGCGCCAGCGATGCGCCCACGCAAAAGTGAATCCCCGCGCCGAAGCCCAGATGCGGATTGGGATCACGCGCTAACCGCAGCTCCTCAGGTGAGACAAAAACCGCCGGATCCTGATTGGCCGCCAGCGTCGATAGCCACAGCGGCTGGCCCGCTTCAATCACATGCCCGCCGCGTTCGTGGGTGTCGTTGGCCACCCGCACAAAGGTTTTCGACGGGCCGTCGTAGCGCAGAAATTCTTCGACCGCTGAATCCACCAAAGCCGGCTGCGTTTCAAACGCTGCGCGTGATTCCGGATGCAGCATCAAAGCTCGCGTGCTGGAGGCAATCAGCGCGGAGGTGGTGTCGTGACCGGCGAACAACAGCATGGAGCAGGTGCCAAGCAGCTCGGCGTCGGTCCACTGCTCGCGCTCGGAAGTGACCAGCAGATGCGAAATGAGATCCGGCCCCGGCTGCTGCCGCTTGGCGGCGATCACCGCGCTGAAGCGCGCATAGAACTCGTCGCCCGCCCGCCCCACCGCTTCGGCATAGCCCGCCTGATGCGAGGACGCGCCGTAAATCAGCTGGCCGTAGTCCCGGGTCCATTGGCGTAGAAATTCGCGCTCGGCGGCGTCTACGCCCAGCAGGTCGCAGATCACGAGCGCCGTCAGCGGCTGCGCGAAGTCTCCCACCAGCTCAGCGTCATCGCGCAGACCGTCCAGCAGTTCATCCACGCGCTGCCCAATTTTTGGCATCAGGGAGGCGGCGAACGCGGGCGTGAAGCTGCGCCGTACGGGATCGCGGAGTCGGGTGTGGTCGGGCGGATCGTTCAGCAGCATCCAGCCGTCGAGCAGCGACAGCGCGTGTTGCATCAGGCCGGCGTGGCGCTCGGCCAGCTTGTGGCGGAAGCCAGCCATGGCGCGCGCGGAGGACAGCGTCTTGTCCTTGAAGGCGCGGTCGACTTCCGTATGGCTGGTCACAATCCAGGCTTGATGTCGCGCGCTCCAGAACACCGGATCGTGTTCGCGCAGGCGCCGAAAAAAACCGTGCGGATCGGCAATCGCCGCTGGCCCCAGCACGTCGTCCGGCGGCGGGTTCGCAGAGGCAGGGCTCGCAGGACTGACCATCAACGGCTCCTTGTGGTTTGAATCCTTCATTGGCGGGCAAAGCGCTCAGTCGTGCTCGCGGTTTTGCGCGGTAAAGGCGTCGCTAACGAAGTAATCCATCAGCCGCCCGCGAACAGGCTCGGGATTAAGCTCGAACTCGAAGATCCAGTAAGCGGCGCAGCCATGCAGCGCAAAGGGATCGGTGGCCAGCAGCGCCTGCACGGCCTCGCGGCTGTCACCCGCCATCACGATCACGCCGCCGGCGGGCGGCACCTGTCGTCCGGAGGTCACGAGTTTGCCGGCGGCATCCAGTTCGCCCAGCCATTCGATATGGGCCGGAATATGCGGCGCGATCTCGTCGGGCGATTTCAGATACTGGCTCACGCAGGTAAACAGATTGGGGGGACTGATACTCATGGGGTTCGCGTCCTCAGCTCATGGGCGCGGCAACCGGCCGCAGGGTGATATCGAGACTGTTCACGGCCGTGCCATCGCCCAGGTCCCCGCGCAAGCCGGGGTTCAGCACGTTGACGTTGGCCTGCTGCCCATCGAACTGCAGCCAGCGCGATTTGTAGCAAACCGCCACGCCCGGCGGCGGCACATCCGAGACTTCCACTTGCAGCCGCAAGCTGCCGGCCGCGCTGTGCACCTCCACCCAATGCCCCGTCGCGAGTTGCCGTATGGCAGCGTCTGCGGCGTTCAGCAACAAGGCATCAGGCCCCATCTGGCGCCGAACTGCAGCATCGTTGCCATAGGTACTATTCATCAACCAGCGATGCGAAGGACTGATCAGCCGCAGCGCGTGGTCAGGCGCGCGCGCGTCGGCCCGCACTGCCGGGGCTGCCGCCAAACCGGCCTGCAAAAAAGTCTCCGCATCAATTTCGATGCGGCCGCTGGGCGTGGCAAACGCCAGATCGGCAAACTGCGGACGGATCTCATCGCTCACGAACAGCGTGCCCACTTGCGCGAGATCGGCAAACGAAGTGCCGGGCCGCGCCTGCGCCAGCAGGTCGGCAATCAGCGCTTCGTCGGTTTCGAATAATTCGGGCTCGGTCATGCCCATCACCTGCGCCAGGCGCCGGAAGATTTCCTGATTCGGCAGCGCGTCCCCTACCGGCTCGCGCACTTTGACCTGGGCCGAGACCGTGCGATGAAAGTAGGAGAACACCAGATCGTCGAACTCCATGAAGTTCGCCGCGGGCAACACCAGGTCGGCGTAGCGCGCGGTATCCGTCATAAAGAGATCAATCACCACGGTGAGCAGATCGTCCCGCGCCAGGGACCGACGCAGGCGCTGCTGATTGGGCGCGGAGACCAGCACGTTGGTATTCCAGTTAAACAGGACGCGCGAGCGCGCGGGGTCTTCGAGCGCATCGGCCAAATCCATATGACTGATGCGCAAGGGCGCCGCCGGCGCGAGATGCGTGGCGGTGAGGCGCGACTCGGAAACCCCCACGATCTCATAGCCGTTGGTGTATAAAAATCCGGTGCCGGGTCGCGCCATCTGCCCCGCCGCCGCCGGCAACAGGCCAACCGCGCGTGTGACGTCCCCGCCGTGCGTTTGGCGCTGCAAGCCAATGCCGATCCAGAGCAAGGACTGCGCTCGCGCGTAGGTCCTTGCCGCCTCCTCGATGAGCGACACCGGTACGCCGGTAATCGTTGCGGCCTGCGCCGGCGAGCACGCGAGCAGCTGCGCTTCCACCGCCGCCCAACCCTTCACGTGGCGCGCGATGAAAGCTTCGTCCAGCAGGCCCTCGCGCTGCATCACGCCCAGCAGTCCATACACCAGCGCGACGTCGGTGCCGGGATAAAGCTGCAAATGCAGTTCGGCCCGCGCCGCCGTCAGCGTCTTCAACGGGTCGACCACAATCGTCGTGCCCGCAAACTCCGCCACCCAGTGGCGATCCGTCATGGGTCCGCTATGCGAAGGGTTCACGCCCCACAGCAGCAGCGTATTGGCCTGCGCGAGCGTGCGCGGGTCAAAGCCCTCGCCGGAGGTGCCATACATCGCGCCCAGCGCCACGTGGCCGGCCTTGTCGCAAATGGTGCTGGGCTCAATTTCCGTCGCGCCGTAGCGGTGGAAAAAGCGATTGGGAAACTGGCAGGCAATCGCGGAGTAGGTGCCTTGATAATGGGCGTGCAAGACGCTGGCAGCGGCGCCCTCGGCGGCCAGCGTGCGCAGTCGTCCGCCCAGCATCTGCAAGGCCTCGTCCCAGCCTATGGCTACGAATTCGCCCGCGCCCTTCGGCCCGACGCGTCTTAGCGGCGTTTGCAGTCGCTGAGCATCGTCGAGCCAGAGACCGTTGTAGGCCGTCGCACATTTACCGCAAATGCTGCCCCGCGTGTGGGGATGAGAGGGATCGCCCGAAACCCGGTCGACCACGCCGTCCGCGACGCGCAGGAGCAAGCCACAGCGGTCGTAACAGTCGCGCGGGCAGGTACTTCGAATCAGCATCAGGGAACCATCTCGCTCGCCATGGCGTAAGGGTCGTAGGGGAGCTCCGGCAGCGCCGCCAGATTCTCCGCAAAGCGCTCGGGGTCAAAAGTCTGCTTGGCGTGAATGACCTCGAAGATCTCCACCGACACCACGCAGGCAATGAGATGCACCGCGTCGTCGCGGGAGAACCCTTCAGCGCTCAGGCGGGACAGCGTGAGCGCCGTCTCTGGCGGATTGCGGTCGCGGAGCTGGTTCTCCACGATTTCGAGCAGCGCCGCATGACCAAACACCCCATCGGGCATCTCCGCCAGCAGTGTGGCTGGTCTTTTGTTCATCGCGCCGCCTCCGTGGTTACAATCCCCTCCAGCCTAACCGTCTGCCCCGCACTCTCCAACTCGAACACAGGATTTAGATATGCAGCCCACGCCCGAAGTCATCCGTCAGACCCTTGGTGAAATCGACTTCGACCCCGCTGAGCTCAAAGCCAGATATCTGGCCGAGCGGGATCGGCGACTGCGGGCCGAGGCCATCGACCAGTACGTGGAAGTGAAAGGCGATTTCTCGAACTATGTCGATGATCCCTACTGCGAGCGCATCGAACGTGAGCCGGTGTTTGACCGCGTAGAAGTGCTGGTCATCGGCGGCGGCTTTGGGGGCTTGTTGATGGGGGGCCGTTTGCGCGAGGCCGGTTTCGAGAGCATCCGCATGATCGAACAAGGCGGAGACTTTGGCGGCACCTGGTACTGGAACCGCTATCCCGGCGCGATGTGCGATATCGAGTCCTACTGCTACCTGCCGCTGCTCGAAGAACTCAACTACGTGCCCAAGCACAAATACTCGTTTGCCCCGGAAATCATGGCGCACGCCCAGAACATCGCGCGCCACTACCGGCTCTACGATCAGGCGCTGCTGCAAACTTCGGTGAAATCCATGCAGTGGGATGACAGCGACGAGCACTGGGTGATCGAAACCGATCGCGGCGACCGCTTCAAAGCGCGTTTTGTCGCCATGGCCAACGGGCCGCTTAATCGCCCCAAGCTGCCGGGCATTCCGGGCATCGACACGTTCGAAGGCCACACCTTTCATACCAGTCGCTGGGATTACGCCTACACCGGCGGCGACAGCACCGGCAATCTGCACCAGCTGGCCAACAAACGAGTGGGCATCATTGGCACCGGCGCCACCGCCGTGCAGTGCATTCCGCATCTCGGGGCGTCCGCCCAACAGCTCTATGTGTTTCAGCGCACGCCGTCTTCGGTAGACGTGCGGAACAACCGCGAAACCGATCCCGAATGGGCGGCGAACCTGCAGCCCGGCTGGCAATACGAGCGCATGGCCAACTTCAACACGCTGGTCAGCGGCGGCGATCAGGAAGTGGATCTGGTGGCCGACGGCTGGACGGATATCTTCCGTAATCTCACCGGCATCGCGGCCAAAACGGCCTCACGCAAAATCGGCCGGCGTCTCACCGCCGACGAGCGCGAGCTCGTGATGGAGATTGCCGACTATCAAAAAATGAACACGGTGCGGGCGCGCGCCGAAGCTATCGTGGAAGACACCGCCACCGCCGAGAAACTCAAGCCCTGGTATCGCCAGTTCTGTAAGCGCCCCTGCTTCCACGACGACTATCTGCCTACCTTCAACCGCCCCAACGTGACGCTGATCGATACCGGCGGCAAAGGCGTGGAGAGGGTCACGCCCACAGGCGTAGTGGTGGATGGTCAGGAATACGCGCTGGATTGCCTCATTTTCGCCACCGGGTTTGAGGTGGGCACCAATTACACGCGCCGCGCCGGCTACGACATCATTGGCCGCAACGGGCTGAAGCTGAGCGAGAAATGGGGCGAGGGTTTGCGCACCCTGCACGGCCTGCAAACCAACGGTTTCCCCAACTGCTTTTTCCTCGGTTTCACCCAAAGCGCGGTGACGGTCAACGTGCCGCAAACGCTGAACGAGCAGGCCTGCCATGTGACCTACATCCTCAGCGAGGTGAAAGCGCGCGGCGCCACCATCACCGAAGCCACCGCAGAGGGCGAAGCCGCGTGGCTGGCGGAAATGGACAGCAAGGCGAAGATGGGCGAGCAGTTCCGCAGCGAGTGCACGCCCGGCTACTACAACAACGAAGGCAAGACGGGCAACCGCCACAGCTTCTTCGAATACTCCTACGGCGCCGGCCCGCTGCGCTTCTTTGAAATTCTCAAAGACTGGCGCGCGAGCGGGACGCTGGAAGGCAGTGTGATTCGCTAGACCGGTCGACCACTGCCAACGCTCAATCCATCGCGCAAGGAGTCTGCTCATGAACACACCGACTACGAATTTCACTTTCGATCAGCGCAACACCCGCTGGTTTCCGCTGGGGGATTTCAAGCATCTGGAACTGTCGATGCTGGCGGTGGACCGCCCGAACAAGATTGTCGACTTTCTGATTAAGTTCCACGCCAACGGCGTCATCTTCCCGCATCGCCATTTGGCCGAGACACGGATTTTCGTGATGCAGGGCGAGCACCGCATTTACGAACTCGACGGCACGCTGAAGGAAGTGCGCCCTACCGGTAGCTATACGCTCAGCGCACCGGGCGGCGCGCACGGCGAAGGCGCGGGCGAGGTGGACTGCATCGTGATGTACAACCTGCGCGGGAATGGCGCCGACGAGATGTTCGACGTGCTGGATGACGCGGGTCAGGCCGTGGGCAAGATTGGTTTTGAGGATTTCGCCGCGCTGTATGAGGCGCAGAAGGCGAGCGTCTAAACCTTAACGACGACCGCCACGCCTTTGGGACGTGGCGGCCGTCGCCGGTGCTTAAGGCTTAGTCCAGCAGTCCCACAAAACCCGGCAAGGTTTGCATCCGCGCGGCCCAGGCCTGCACTGCCGGATAGCCTTCCAGCGAAATATCGCCGTCGCCAGCCTGCGCAATCGCCGGATAGGCCGCGACATCGGCCACCGTCGGGTGATCGAGCGCGATCCACTCGCGTCCTGCGAGCCGCTGCTCGAACAAGCGCAAAGCCCGCGCGCTCTGTTCCACCACGGTGTTCGCATTGATCGCGAGCCAGGGAAAATGCTTGGCGAGGCGCGCATCGTACGGCCCGAGGCGGAGTTCAAAAGCCGCTGCCGACAGCCAGGCGTTGACCAGTGCTTCGGCATTGGGCTCGGTGGGCATCCAGCGCTCGCCGCCAAACTTGCGCGCCAGCCACACCAGAATCGCCTGCGAATCCCGCAGCACCACTGCGCCGTCGGTCAGCACGGGTAGTTGCCCAAACGGATTGAGCGCGAGGAACTCCGGCGTTTGATGGTCGCCGGTGAGGAGGTCGATGGGATGCTTCTCATACGGCACCCCTAACAGCGACAGCAGCAGCCTCACCTTGTAGCAGTTGAGCGCCAGCGGCATGTTGTAGAGCGTTAGCATGCGTTTCGCATTCCGTGCTTACTTGACGTCGTACACGCGCGCCGCCGTGCCGTAGAACATCGCGTCCTGCTCGGCTTCGGTGTAGCGCGCGGCGATTTTCTTGAACGCGTTCCACAGCACGTCGTAAGACACCCCGGTTTTGTCGACCGGGAAGTTGCTTTCGAACATGCAGCGCGAGGCACCAAACAGCGCGATCGCTGCGTGATAGTGCCGGGCTTGCGCGGCCACGAGCTCATCTGAAGTCGGCGGCTTGGCGCGCAGTTCAAAGCCGAAACCGGTCCAGGGCATCATCAGGCCGCCCAGCTTCATCACCACATTGGGGCAGGCCGCCACCTCGGCCAGATTGCGCTGCCAGTCGGTGTAGATGACTTCGGTGCGCCCGGCATACGGGCCTACGCCCAGCGGCGTGGCGAGATGATTCAGCACGAACGTGGTTTGCGGGAATGCGCGCGCGAGCTCGGTCAGGTAAGGCAGCTGGGTGTGGTACTGATAGGCATCGAACACCAGGCCCATCTCGCTTAACACCGCGAAACCTTCCCGGAAGGCGGCGTCGCGGTAGAGATCGGGGCCGCTCAAATCGGGCATGGAGAAGAGGTTCGGGTCGGCATCCCAGGCCGCAATCTGGCGAATGCCACGGAACAGAGGGCTGGCGGCGCGATGCGCGTCCAGCACTTCGCGCACCGCGCGACCCAGACGCAAATCGCAGGTGCCAATCATGGCGCCAATCTGCACGGCGTCCGGCGTCTTACGGGCTTCAGCGGCAATGCTGTCCACCCACGCGGTCTCGCCGACCGGCCGCAGATGTTCCGGGCCGTCTTCGAGATGGCCTTCCCAGCACTGCAAATACACCGTCTTCTGCACGCGGTGCCCGGCGGTGTCGGCGCGGAGATCGGCCAGTTCGTAATGCGGGAATTCGTGACTCGCCACAAAGAAATGGTGGTGCGGATCGATGATTCGACGCGTGGGATCGATGATCTCTTCGGTCACCTGCGCGAGCCACGGAAGATTGACGGAAATCAGCGCCATGAGAGATTCCTTTCTTGCTGGATCAGACGTTTGAACTCGGTTTTATGCTTTCACCACATAGGTGTAGAAGCGCACGGTACCGTCAGGCTGAACTTCGCGGTGCAAGCCCTGCACTTCGGTCTCGAAGCCCGGGAAGCGATTGGCGGCGCGCTCAAAAGTGCGCAGGTAATCGACCATCGGGCGCGAACGCTCCGTCAGCCGCTCGCCGGGCACAATGGTGGCGATGCCTGGCGGATAGACCACCCACAGCGTGGTGGCAATGCGGCCTTCCACTTCGTCGAGCGGCAGATAGTCCACGTTGTTGCGCACCAGTTCTTTCACCGCCACGCTGGGCAGGATGACCATTTCGGGCAGATGCTCGGCGCGGAATTGGGCGCCCTGTAGCGCGCTCACATTCGCATCGCGATACAGCGCGTGCATTTCGTCGCAGAGATCACGCAGCCGCAAGCCGGCGTAGCGCTGTGGGCGACGGGCCACGAAGTCCGGAATGACGTCGTCCAGCAGCGCGTTGTCGTCGTAGAGTTTCTTGAAGGTCACCAGATGCGATAGCAAGGTGCCCGCCTTGCTGCTCTCCACACCGGGCGTGAGCAAGAACAGCAGCGAGTTGAGATCGTTCTTCTCGCACACGATTCGATTCTGGCGCAGATATTCAGCGACCACCGGTGCCGGCACGCCTTGCTCGGAATAACGGCCCTGGGTATCAAAGCCGGGCGTGAGCACAATGAGCTTATTGGGGTCGGTCATCGCCCAACCCGGCGCCACGTGCTTGAATCCGTGCCAGTCCGCGCCCGGGCGCAGCTCCCACAGCGAGGGATCTGAGGCCAGCAGATCGGTCGGCACTTCTTCCCAGGCCACCCGCGTCATCGCGCCGTTGCGGCCCGGCACTTCGACGATATCCGGCACAAAAACATCGAAGAACCACTGGCGCACCGGGTCGCTTTCTTTCTGCACGAACTCCTGATGTGTCGCACGGATCATTTTGCGCAGCTCAATGCCGAGGCGCACGGTGTCGTCCCACAGCACTTCGCCGGAGCGTCCCTTCATCATCTGCGCGCCCACATCGAGACTCGCGAACAGCGGATAGAACGGACTGGTCGAGGCGTGGAGCAAGAAGAACTCGTTGAAGCGGCGATGCTCCACCCGACGACGTTGTTCGCCGAGATGCGAATCCTTGATGTGAATCTGGGAGGCCTGACTGAACGAGGCCAGCTGCTTATGCGTGCTTTGGGTGACGATGATGCCGGGGCTATCCGGGCCCAGATCGCCCAGGCCCATGCCGAAGCGGCCGCGGAACAGCGGGTGGAATTTCATGAAGCCGGCCCAGGCTTCGTCGAACAGAATGTAGTCGCACAAATGACCGATGCGACGAATGACTTCTTCCGCCGAGTAGATGGTGCCGTCGTAGGTGCATTGCTCCACCACCGCCGCACGGAAGGGCCGCGGCCGATCGGCCAGCGATTTATCCGTCACCCACGGGTTGGCGCGGATCGATTCGCGCAGGCGCTCCTCGTCCATCGCCTCGAGGCGCATTGGGCCAATCAAGCCGTAGGCGTTGCGTTCGGTCTCGACAAACACCGGCACCGCGCCGCCCAGAAATAAAGCCCCGTGGTGCGCGGCCTTGTGGTTGTTGCGGTCGAACAGCACCAGATCGCCTTCGGCCAACAGCGCCGACAGCACCACCTTGTTCGAGGTTGAGGTGCCGTTCAACACGAAGTAGGTGCGCTCGGCACCGAAGATGGTGGCTGCTTCGCGCTCGGCGCGCTCGGCCGGGCCCTCGTGGGTGAGCAGGTCGCCCAGTTGCAGCACGGAGTTATCGAGGTCGTCGCGAAACACCGCTTCGCCCAGATGCTCGACGAAAATGCGGCCAATCGGGCTGCGTCGATAGAACACGCCGCCGTTATGACCCGGGCAGGTCCAGAGCATATTGCCCTGCTCCGCATAGTCCACCAGCGCACCAAAGAACGGCGTTTTCAGGCTCTCCGCGTATTGCCGCAGGCGCGAGACCAGATTCTTGGCGATAAAGTCCGGCGTTTCTTCGGCGAGGAACATGAAGCCGTCGACGTCGTCGAGCACTTCCACCGGGATGTCTTCCAGACGATGGCGACCGCGCACCAGCACGATCACGGGCACATCGAGGCCCCGTTTGCGGGTAAGCGAAATCAGCTGCGCCGCCTTGCCCTGCAGCCCTTTGCGGCCCCAGTCCACGATCAGGCAGCCGATGGCGGCGTCGGTGCGCACCACCAGTTCGGCGTCGTCATCACGCCGCGCTCTCAACACCTGATAACCGTCCTGCTCGATCTCCTGAATAATCTGACTCAGGCGCGCGCCTTCGAGGTCGGAATCGCCCTCAAAATTACGGGCGCAAACGAGGAACTTGAAGCGACGCGAATATTCCATTGGAGCTCCTGTAAGACGGAGGGCTGGCACGGGCCGGCATGAAGGGTTGGTGCGTGCCTCGGGGCACGCTCGGCGCGGAGTATAGAGGCTTAAGCGATTTTTTTTAGTGACAAGCGTGCGATGAAAATACTTACGCCGGGCGCCGTGGCGGTTGACCGAAATCCGGGTCACTGCTCACCCGCTTGGCAACGGTTCCAGCCGGATGGGGATACCAACCCGGGTCGCGATAATCGTCCGCCGCGAGATCGTCGCGCACCTTCAGGACGGTAAACATCCCGCCCATATTGAGCGGGCCAAATGGCCCCTCACCGCCCATCATCGGCGCCGTGTTGGGCGGACCTTTCATCATGCCCATGTTCACATGCTTGCTGTGTTCTGCCATGCCGGTCTCGCCCATCGGCATATAGCCGGGCAGCGCGGCCCGGAGTTCCTTGCCCAACCCCTTCAAATTGGCCCCGACAAAATTGGGAATGCCGTGGCCCATTGCGTTCATGGTGTGATGGCCTTTGTGGCAGTGAAAAGCCCAGTCGCCGGCGATGGCCTCGAATTCGATGTCGCGCACCTGCCCCACCCCCACCAGCGTGGTCACTTCGTTTAACCACTGCGTTTCCGGCCAGCGCCCGCCGTCGCCGCCGGTCACCTGAAAGCGCACGCCGTGCAGATGCACCGGGTGCTCGTGCATCGAAAGATTGGCAATACGAATCCGCACCCGCTCGCCGGTGCGCGCCACCATCGGTGCAATGGCGGGAAACACCTTGCTGTTCATGGTCCAGAGATTGAAATCGGTCATCACGGACGGGTCGGGTCGCCAGGTGCCGGGGTGCAGGGCCCAGTTGGCGAGCAACAGACAGTAGTCGCGGTCAATTCGCCGCAACTCGCCGTCGCGCGGATGAATGATGAACAGTCCCATCAGGCCAAAGCTCAACTGCACCACTTCGTCCGCATGCGGGTGATAGAAGTGAGAGCCGGCATCCTGCAGCGTGAACTCATAGGCAAAGGTTTCGCCGGGCGCGATGGCGGGATGAGACAGGCCCGCCACGCCATCCATGCCGCTCGGCAAACGCAGGCCATGCCAATGCACAGAGGTGGCCTCGGGCAGGTGATTGGTCACCAGAATGCGTACGCGGTCGCCTTCCACCGCCTCGATGGTGGGCCCCGGCGTGCCGCCGTTATAGCCCCAGCATTTGGCGCGGGAGCCCGGGGCGAATTCATGCTCGAACTCTTCGGCGAGAAGATGAAACTCCTTCACCCCGTCGCGCAAACGATAGGGCAGCGTCCAGCCGTTGAGCGTATGAACTGGGCGATAGGGATGTCGGCTTCTGGTCGCCGCGTCTATGGCGCCTGAAGCATCGGGCACCAACAAGCCCACCGCCCCGCCGAGCGCGCCCAGCGAGAGCAGATCGCGGCGGGAAATCATGGCGCGGTCTCCGGCGCGGCTTGGCGCGCGCCAAGGGCGCGCGACAGCGATGCCCGCGCCAACCAGTAATCGCGCGCAGCCTCAAGCTGCTGCTGCCTGGCTTCCAGCCACTGCTGGCGGGCGCGAATCAATTCAAACGGGCTTTGCAGCATGTAATTCACCTCTTCCTTTATCCGGGCGTAGACCGCTTCGCGCGCCGGGATCAGGGTGTCGGCGAGCGCCTTGCCGCGTTGCTGGGCGGAGATTACGCGCTCGGCGGCAGCACGCACGTCGCGCCGCACTTCCAGCTCCAGCGACCGCACACTGCTTTGCGCCAGCGCCAACTGCGACTCGGCCCGGGCCAGCTTGCCGTCGCCGTGATTAAAAACCGGTAATTCAATCGCGAGGTTCGGGCCGGTAAGGCGTGAGCGGTCGGTTTGACGCTCGGTCTCAACCCCCACCGACACCTCCCCCAGATAGCGCCAGCGATGCGCTTCCTGCAGCCCGTCCTCCAGCAAGGCCACCGCACGGCGGCGGGACGCCAGATCGAGGCGTTTTTCGAGGGCTTCGGTTTCGAGCGCAGCGATGTCGGGGGCGGCGGCTTCCGGCAGCGCGATATCGCCCTCGGTATGCCAGCTCGCCTGTTCCGGCCCAAGCCCCATCAGCCAGATCAGTTGGGTCCGCGCCTGTTTCAGTTCGCTGGCCAGCGCCTCTGCGGTGAGTTGTTCGCCGCTGGCCTCGGCCTGCGCTTGCGCAAGGTCGCGGGCGCTCACATTGCCCGCCTCAAACAGCCGCTGCGACAGTGCCGCCGCCGTAGTGGCGGCCCGCGCCTGTTCGGCTCGCAGCGTCGCGATTTCTTCCGCCCCGCGCACGGCATACCAGGCGGCTTCGACGTCGGCAGCGAGATTCACGATAGCCTGCGCGGCATCGGCCTGCGTCCGTTCAAACTCCCCGCTCGCCAGCCGCCGCCGGGCCGGAAGCAGCAGCAGATCGCTGATTCGTTGGCCGATGCCGAAAGTCACCTGATTGACCCCGCCCGCGGCGTCGGTGGTCATCACCGCCGTCGAGAACTGGGGATTGGCGAGGCGTCCGGCGTCGTAGACATCGGCCGCCGCCAGCCCCAGCCGGGCGAACTCGGTTTGCACCTGCGGATTCTTGAGTAAGGCCAGCTGCACCGCGCGCTGCAGGGTAAGCGGCTTGGCAAGTGCCTGTTGCGCCAGCGTCGAAACCTGCTCGGCCACCGGCACTTCAGCGCCCCGCGCCGCCGTCAGCGCGCGCACCTCGGGCACGCCACGACCTTTCGGCACACTGGCGCACGCGCCGAGCAACAGGCTGAAAGTCGCAGCGAGCAAGGGACTCGACACACGGGGGAGCAACATCGGCTCCTTTCTGGAACAGCTTATGGCTCGACAGTAAACTGGTTGAGCAGTTCCCGCAACGCGACATCCACCCGCGCCATGACCTCAGTCCAGTCCCCGGCCAAAGACTGTCGGAAAAAGCGCAGCGACGGATACCAGCGACAGATCTCACGCGACATTCCCCAGCGCCATTCCCCCTGCGCATGCAGCAGCAACCAGGTGGGAAGGCCCATCGCACCGGCCAAATGGGCGACCGAGGTATCAACGGTAATGACCACATCGAGCTGGCTCAAGGCGGCGGCGGTGTCGTGGAAATCGGCGAAGCCCGCCGCAGTCCGCCTCAGCGGGAACGCCGGCAGTGCCTCCATCTGCTCCTCACCGTGCGCTTTTTGCAGGGCATGGAACTCGATGTCCGGGTGGTCCAATTGCGCCAGACAGCGCAGAGGAATGGAGCGCTCGGCGTCCCGCAGATGCGCGGGGTTGCCGGCCCAGACCAGCCCGGCGCGCAGACGCTGCCGCGGACCAAGACGCTGGCGCCACTCGGCGATTTTTGCCGGCGCAGGAAACAGATACGGGAACGGCAACGGCTGCGTCTGCTCCGCCATTCCCAGCACATGCGGCAGGCTCATGAGCGCCACTTCGAAATCGGCCTGGGTGCCGGCGCGTAGCGTAGACAGCGCGCAGATCTCGTCATGAGGAAAACTCGCTTTCAGCAGCGAAACCAGCGCGTCCTGCACCAGGACCGTTAGCCGCGCCGCCGGATGGGCGACCATGAGCGCGGGCAGGAAACGGATGAACTGCAGGGTGTCGCCCAGCCCCTGTTCCGCCCAGACGATGAGGTGGCGCCCGGCCAAGGGTTCACCCGTCCAGCGCCGCGCCGCCAGCGGCAAGCGTCCGTTGCTGCCCGCCGAGCCGTTGGCGTACACCACTTCAAAGCGGGTCTCGAAGCCCTGAAACCCGGTGCGGTAGTCGTCTTGCCACAAGCGCGACAGGGCCTGGACCCATTGGAGGTGGGCGGCTTCAGGGAAAGCCGCCAGCGCCTGCGTCAGCAAGCCGTCGGCCTCGGCAAACTCGCCCAGATTGACCCTCGTGCTGGCACGGGCGGCGTACACGTCGGGACCCGCCGTGTCCCCTAACAGCGCCGCGGCGCGATCCACCCAGCATTTGGCCTGCGGCCCGCAAGCGCCAACGGCAATCAGAAACTCGCCGATCATCCAACAGGTCGCGGCATCAGTGACCGTAAGCGCCTCGGCTTGCGCAAACCGCGCTGCCGCCTGCGCCTCAAAGCCCAGCCTGCGCAAGGCGGCGCCGGCGCCGACCAGCATGGTGGGCGACGCCGGTTCGTGGGTCATCGCCTCATCAAAAGCGGCCAGTGCCTCGGCCCAGCGGCGCGCCGCCAGCAGTCCCAATGCTTTCGTCGCCCGCAATCCACGCTGTGCCGCCGGATCGTCCGGGCGGAGTTGCAAGGCCTTGGCATAGGCCGCCGCGGATTCCTCAAGTCGGTTGCCGGTCAACAGCGCATTGGCGAGATTGAGCTGCGCCGCCGGATCCTGCGGGCGCAAGGCGGTCACGCGCTGCTGGGACGCAATGGCTTCCGTGGTGAGCCCCAGCTGACGGGCCGCGATGCCGCGACTGCTATGGGCTTGCCAGAAATCGGGCGCCAGCGCGATTGCGCGGTCGTAGCAGGCCAAGGCCTCGGCGGGATGTCCGGCGTCTTTCAGCAGTCGACCCAACTGGTAATGCGCCTGCGGGTTGTGCGGCTCGGCCGCCAGCGATTGCTCCAAACGTTCAGCGGCCAGCGGCAGCTGGCCTTCGGCGATCGCGAGCATGGCCTCGGCGTGCAGGGATTCGGCCGAGGTGGGCCGTTGCGCGCGCCACTGCGCCAAGGCATCGCGTGCAGCGGGCACTTGCCCTTGCGCCAGCAAGCCTGCGACCTGCTCTCTCAGGCCATCGCTCATCGCTCATTACCCGCCGCGTGCGCCAACAGCGCGTGCCGCACGCGCTCGATTACTTCACCCCATTCGCCCGGCACGGTTTGCCGAAAAAAGCGGACGCTCGGGTACCAGCGGCACTCGGCCCGACTCACGCCCCAGCGCCATTCGCCATAGGCGTGCAACAAAAGCCAGGTGGGCACGCCCATCGCGCCGGCCAGATGCGCGACCGAGGTATCCACCGTAATGAGCAGATCGAGTTGGCTTAAGGCCGCGGCGGTGTCGTGAAAATCCGCACAGGCCGCGCCAGTGCGCTGGAGCGCGAAG
Organism: Klebsiella pneumoniae; assembly: GCA_945876945.1. Lineage (GTDB taxonomy): Bacteria > Pseudomonadota > Gammaproteobacteria. The sequence continues at coordinate 33,802 of CAMCQE010000003.1, read as the reverse complement.
TCGGGCAGCTCATCCAGCTGCGCTTCGCCGTGACCTTTTTGCAAGGCGTGGAATTCGATCCGGGGACTGGCCAGCGTGGCCAGCACGCGCAGCGGAATCGACCGTTCGAAATCCCGCAGGTGCTGCGGATTGCCCGCCCACACCAGTCCCACCCGCAAACGCTGGCGGGCGCCAAGCCGCGCTTGCCAGCGCGCAAGCTGCGCGGGCGAAGGCGTGAGATACGGCACAGCGCTGCGCTGGGTGTCCTCAGGTGTGCCCAGAAGATGAGGCAGACTCATCAACGGCGCGTCGAAATCCGCGACGGGCCCGCCGGCCTGCGCCAGCGTCTCCACATTCACCACGTTCAGGCCGGGAAAACTAGCCTGTACCAGCGTCTGGAGGGAAAGCGGCACCGCTACTTTTAAATTGGCCGGTGCCGTGCGGGTGCAGAGCACCGGCAGGTAGCGCAGAAACTGCAAAGCGTCGCCAATGCCCTGCTCCGGCCACAGCACCAGCGTTTTCCCCTGCAAGTCCTCACCCTGCCAGGCTTGCACCCCAAGCGGCGGGCGACCGATCGGCGAGTCGGGGAGGGTGGGTGATCGCATGGCCTCGAAGCGGCGCTCGTAGGCCGCAAAGCCTTCGGCATAACGGTCCTGCCACAGCAGAATCACACCGCGGTTGAAGTGCACCTCAGGCGCCTCGGGATTGATTGCCAACGCCCGCTCGCAAGCGTCTTCGGCGCCCGGCAAATCGCCGCTGAAATAGCGCGCAGCCACCAACGAATTATGGAACTCGACCGTGGCCTCAGCGCCGCTGAGCACAATGGCGCGCTCGTACCAGGGGATCGCTTCGTCCCAGCAGCGGCCGGTTCGTGCCAACAAATCGCCCAGCGCCCAACACTGGTGGGGATCGCTGGGCGCGCGCGTCAGCGCTTCGCGAAACCGCTCGGTCGCCGCGTCCCGTTGGCCAAGCCGGTAGCGCGCGAGAGCGGCGGCCAGACTCAAATAGGGCGGCACGTCCAGCGCCGCCGGTGTCTGTGCAACGTGAGCCAGCAGGGCCTCCCAGTCCTCGGCCTCCAGCAGCGCGCGAGCTCGGGTCTGCGCGAGGCCAAGACTGGCCGACGGATCGCCCGGGCGCAGGGCCAGGGTGCGAGCGTAGGCCTCGGCGGCCGCGACGGCTTGGCCCACGTTGAACAGCGCGTTCGCCAGATTCAAGCAGGCCGCCGGATCGGTCGGCCGCAGCTTGCTGAGGGTGCGTTGCGAAGCGAGGGCCTCGTGATAGCGCCCCAGCAGGCGGCAGGCGGTGCCCCGACTGCTGTGCGCCGGCCAGTAATCGGGCACATAAGCCAAAGCCCGGTCATAGGAATCGATGGCCTCGGCCACACGGCCAAGGTCTTTCAACAGGCGGCCCATTTGATAGTGCGCCTCAACGTTGTCAGGTGCCGCCAGCAACGCAGCGCGCAGGGCCTGCTCTGCGACAGGCAGATCGCCGCTGGCCATGGCGACCATACCGGCCAGATGCCAGCGCGACGCCGTCATCGCTGAATCGGCTTGCCAGCGAGCGACCCTCTGGGCGGTAGCGAGTATCTGCCCGCTGTCGAACAGCGCCCGCGCGGCGGCGTACTCGGCGTCAGCCATCAACGATTGAGGCTTCGCGGCTCGCCAGTAAGGCCTGCAAGGCTTCGCGCACGCGCGCTAGCACCGGCGCCCACTGGTCTTCCTCGGTTTGCCGGAACAGGCGCGCCGAGGGATACCAGCGGCAGTGCTCGCGATCGCGGCCCCACCGCCACTCGCCCAGCTGCGAGAGCAGAATCCACACCGGCACCCCGAGCCCGCCGGCAAGGTGCGCGATCGAGGTGTCTACGGTAATCACGAGATCGAGCAAGGTGACTGCCGCGGCGGTGTCGTGGAAGTCGCCAAAATCCTGCGCAATCCGGCGGATTGGAAAATCCGGTAGCGACTCCATCTGCGCTTCAGCCGGCCCTTTCTGCAAGGCGATGAATTCGACTCGGGGGTCGTTCAAACCGGCCATCAGACCGAGCGGCAGAGAGCGCTGCGGATCCCGGAAATGGTCGGGATTGCCCGCCCACACCAGTCCTACCCGCAAGCGCTCCGCAGGGCCGAGGCGGGCTCGCCAACTCGTGATGCGTTCTGGCGTGGCGTGGAGGTAGGGAATAGGGACCGGCTGAGTGTCTTCCGGCGTGCCAAGCAAATGCGGGAGGCTCATGAGGGGCGTTTCGTAATCCGGCTGCCCGTCGAGGATGTCGTCGGAGCCACCCAGAATCGTCATCTCCGGAAAACTGGCCCGCGCGAGGCCCACCAGGTCGTCGTGCAGCACAAAGTCCAGTCTGGCCGGGGCGCCTCGCGCCCGCAGCACTGGCAAATAGCGCAGGAACTGCAGGGCGTCTCCTGCGCCCTGCTCGGCCCATAAAAAGAAATGTTGACCGGCCAAATCTTCCCCCGCCCAGGGTTTGGCGCCGGTGAGTGGACGCCCGGCGGGCAGGAACTCGCTGGCGTGGACGGCCAGGAAACGATGCTCGTAATGTCGAAACCCGCTCGGATAGTCATCGCGCCAGAGTTGGATCAGGCCAAGGAAGAATCCCGCGTGAGCATCTTCAGGATCGCGCGCCAGCACGTCATTGATCACTCGCTCGGCGAGCGCCATTTCATCCAGATAAATCAGCGCCAGCGCGTAGTCGCGCAAAATTCTGGTCGGCGGCTCGGCGCTACATTGCATCAGCGCCCGCTCATACCAGTAGCGAGCGTCCCGACACTGACGGCCGAAATGAAGCATCTGATGGCCCAGCGACCAGCACTGCGCCGCGTCGACCCCGCCCAGCGCGCGCGCCTGCGCGAAGCGCGCTTCTGCGGCTTCGGCCTGGCCATCGCGGAGCAGACAAATGCCGAGCCCGATTAACACCGCGGGCGAGTAGGATTCGAGCGTGATCGCCTGCTGATGTGCACTCAGCGCGGCCGCAAATTCGCGCTTGAACAGCAAGGATTTGGCTTCAGCAAACACGCGCCCGCGTTCAGCGTTGGCTTCGCCGGGCCGCAGCCGCAAGACCTCTTCGTAAGCCGTCAACGCCCGGTCGGGTTGGTTGGCGATCAACAAGGCGTTAGCAAAGTTGAGATGCGCGCTGGGCTCGTTGGGGCGCAGTGCCAGCACTTTTTCCTGACATTTCACCGCCTCACTCGCAAGCCCCAGCGTCCGCGCGACGATGCCACGGCTGCTATGTGCCTGCCAGAAGTCCGGCGCGAGTGCGATGGCGCGGTCGTAATGCTGCATGGCTGCCGGCAACTGACCGGACTCTTTGAGCACTCGACCGAGTTGGTAATGCGCTTCGCTGTTCGCATCGAAGCCTTCGAGCGAGGCCTGCAAACGCGCTGCGGCCAGCGCGAGATCGCCGTTGGCCAGCGCCAAGGCGCCTTCGGCATGCAGAAGGGCCGGCGAGGACAGGCCTGTGCGCGCGACTTCAGCCAGCAGCGTGGCCGCTTCCTGCAAGCGACCTTGCTCCAGCAGACGCCGCGCGGCCGAAGCCTGAATGGCACCGGGATCTACTGGCGCACGGGAAGAAGGAGGTGTGGGGCCTGCAGTCATGGTCTCAAGCGGGGTGGGCGATTAGCCGAATTGTTGCTTCCCTTTCATCATACGGTCTGAGGATGAAAACCAAACATACGGCGTGCCAGACTGCTGGCCCGTAAACCGCGCTTCAAGGAGACGCCCATGGATATCGGATTTTTGATGATCGCCACCACCCAGTCCGGCGATCTGGCCGCGATTGCCCGCCGCGCCGAAGAGATTGGCTTTGATTCTTTCTGGATCCCCGAGCACCCGATTATCCCGCGCGGCGAACACACGCCTTACCCGTTTGGCGGCCCGCTGCCGGAGCACTATGGCCGCTGGAGCGACCCCTTCGTCGCGCTCACCGTCGCCGCTGCCGCCACCACCCGCATTAAACTCGCCACCGGCATTTGCCTGTTGCCTGAACGCGAACCCATGGTGACCGCCAAAGTCATCGCGAGCCTCGACTACTACTCTGGCGGGCGCGTGATTTTGGGGATCGGCGCCGGCTGGCTCAAAGAAGAAACGGAAATCATGGGCGCCAATTTTGGTAGCCGCTGGCAGCGGACGCGCGAAATGACCGAAGCCATGCGCGTGCTGTGGACCGAGGAGAACGCGAGCTATCAGGGCAAGCACATCAATTTCCCGCCGGTGCGCAGCGAACCGAAGCCGGTGCAGGCGGGCGGGCCGCCGGTGTTGCTCGGCGGGCACGGCGAGAAATCCCTGCAGCGAATCGCCAAAAACTACGACGGCTGGTGCCCGCTGGCGAACGACCCGGTGGAGTTTGCGCGCGAAGCCGCCGAGCTTAAGGAGATGTTCCGCAGCGAAGGGCGAGATCCGTCAAAGCTCATCCTGAGTCCGTTTGTGGATCCGGAAAACGGCACGCTATCCGACGCGGCCTTGAAAGCCTTCCGCGACGCCGGCGCTCACCGACTGGTGATGTTCTATTCGCAGCAGACCCACGAACTGGCCGACGGCGCCGCCCCGTTGATGGAGCGTGTGGCCAATATTGTGGAACGTGCCCGCGCCCTGTAAGCGCGGCGGCCTTAGAGGAATCGTTCCAGAAAACGCCGGCTGCGCGCATCTAGCGCGGCCGGGTCGTCAATCATCAACTGCAGGCCGTGGCTGTCGTTAATGAGCAGCCGGCCACGGTCGATTCGGCGAATATCTTCTTCGGCTTTGAGCGTCATGCTGGTCTTGCCGCGGTCGGTCCGCACTTCCCACACGCTGGGCGTGGCAAAGGTCGACACCGACTCAATGGCGAGAATCCGCGGCATGAACTCGCGCGGGGCGAGTTCTTCAAGTATCAGGCTGCGCGCGGGTTCGGGCACATCGTCGAGATGGTCAATGGCCAGCAGTTCGCGCCCCAGCGTTGATACCAGCGCAAGGAACTCGGTGGGGGCGCTGAGCGGGAAAGCCCGCACCGGCTGCACCCCTTCGTGTGTCGTGCCATCGGCCAGCGTCAACACGAGGCGACCGCGGGCGGTACGTTCGAGTTTGAATGCTGCGGTCATGCTTCGGCCTCCGCCTGCTGACGCGTCTGCGCTTCGTAAAGCCGCGCGTAGACGCCGTCCTTCTCAATCAAGGCGTCGTGGTTGCCAACCTCCACCACCCGCCCGCGCTCCAGCACCACCAGCCGATCGGCCTTACGCAGGGTAGAGAGCCGGTGGGCAACGGCGATGGTGGTGCGCCCTCGCACCAGATTTTCCAGCGCCTTCTGGATTTCCTTTTCGGTTTCCGTATCCACCGAGGAAGTCGCCTCATCAAGGATGAGAATGCGCGGGTCGATCAGCAGCGCGCGGGCAATCGAGATGCGCTGCCGTTCGCCGCCGGACAGCCCCTGCCCCCGCTCACCCACGATGGAATCGTAGGCGTGAGGCAAACGCAGGATGAAATCGTGGGCATGTGCCGCCCGCGCGGCCGCGACAATTTCATCGCGGGTCGCGCCCGGTTTGCCGTAGGCGATGTTGTCGGCCACGGTCCCGAAAAACAGGAAAGGCTCCTGCAGCACCAAACCGATGTGCTGACGGAACGCGCGCAATTCGAGGTTACGAATATCCACGCCCTCGAGCTGGATTTCGCCCTCGGCCACGTCGTAGAAGCGGCACATCAGATTCACCATCGTGCTCTTGCCCGAGCCGCTCTGTCCCACCAGACCAATCATTTCGCCGGGGGCGATTTCCAGACTCACGTCGCGCAGCACCTGCCGGTTGCCATACCGAAAGCCGACGTTCTTTAACGAGATGCGACCGGTGACCGCCGGCAGGCTAACCGGGTTGCGGGGTTCCGGCACGGAAGAGACATGGTCCAGCACATCGAAGATGCGTTTGGCGGCGGCGGCGGCTTTCTGGGTATGCGCCACGATGCGGCTCATGGAATCAAGGCGGGTATAGAAGCGCCCGATGTAGGCCAGAAAGGCCGTAAGCACCCCTACCGTAATCTCGTGGCGGGCAATCTGGGAGATGCCAAAGGCCCACACCACCAGCAGGCCAACTTCCGTCAGCAAGGTCACCGTGGGCGAGAACAGGCCCCAGAGTTTATTGAGTCGATCGTTGAGCGCGAGGTTGTACTGGTTGGCCGCCAGAAACCGCTTGCTCTCACGGTCTTCCTGCGCGAAGGCCTTGACCACCCGAATGCCGGGGATGGTGTCCGACAACACATTGGTCACTTCGGACCACACCCGCATGAGCTTGTCGAAACCCGTGCGTAGCCGGTCGCGGACCACATGAATCATCCAGCCGATGATGGGCAAGGGCAGAAGCGTGGCCAGCGCGAGCCAGGGGTTAATCGTGAACAGAATTACCGCGGTCATGATGATGACCAGCACGTCGGTCAGGAACTCCAGCGCATGCAGGGACAGGAACAGACAGATGCGGTCGGATTCTGAACCCAGTCGGCTGATCAGGTCGCCCGTGCGCTTGCCGCCGAAGTATTCGAGCGACAGGCCGAGCAGATGATTGAAGGTCGTGGTGCGCAGGTCCGACCCAATGCGCTCAGACACCAGGGCCAACAAGAAAGTCTTGGCCCACCCCAAAACCCAGGCCAGCAATGCTGCGCAAAGCAGTCCGCCCAGATATAGAATCACTTTGTTGACGTCGATGGGCGTCCCGTTCTGAAAAGGAATCAGCACCTCGTCCATCAAGGGCATGGTCAGATAGGGCGGCACCAGCGTGGCGAACGTCGCCATCAACATAAAAAAGAAACCACCGAACAGTTGCAGACGGTAGGGCCGCGCAAAGCGCCAGAGTCTGAGCAGTGTTCGGGACGAAGGGGGAGCGGCAAGTTCGCGGGCACATACCGCGCACAGGCCAGAGGCGGGATCGAGCGGGCTATGGCACTCGGGGCACAACGCTACGGGTTCAGGTTCCTCAGCACCGTCGGCACGGAGTCGGGTGAGTTCGGACACGAAATGCGTGGCAGCGACCGCGCGAGCCAGCGTAAAGCGCAACAAATCAAGGCGCTTTTCGCCCAGAACAATGTCTAACTGACCGACGCCCGCGTAGTCCGTCTGGCGCAGCATCAGCGCGTCAACCAAGCCCCACTCCCGAGTCTGTTCATCCTGCGTTAAATGAAGGATGCGGATAGTGGTTAGCACGGCCAGTCCGTCTGCGTAGCGGAGGTCTGGGGTGAGGTCGGTTTCGAAGCAGGCGCGCACGGATTCTTCAGGCCGCAACAGGGCTTCAATCCGGGTACGCCAAACAGCGGGCAACAAACTCAATGAGACAGCATGCTTATTTTCAGCCATTGCCCATCTTATCGCGTGAGAGCCCCTCAGCGGTCCATTTATTTCAGGAAAGCAGCCCCGCGATGAGTCGCCACGACATCCGAATTCTCGATATCACGGTGCTACGCGGCCCGAATCGCTGGTCATACAAGCCGGCCATTGAAGCGCTGGTCGATATTGGTGACCTCGAAGAATATCCGTCCAATACCCTGCCGGGCTTTGTCGATCGTCTGGTGGCCTGGCTGCCGGGCCTTCGGGCCCACGAGTGCAGTTACGAAGCGCCCGGTGGCTTCGTTAAGCGGCTGGAAGAAGGGACCTGGACCGGGCACATCCTCGAGCATGTGACGCTTGAGATTCAGACCCGCATCGGCCACCCGGTCGGCTTCGGGCGTGCGCGGAGCACCGCCACCACCGGCGTCTACCACGTGGTGGTGCGCATCGCGCAGGAAGACCTCACCCGCGCCTGCCTGCTCAAGGCCCGCGAACTCATTCTGGCCGCCATTCACGACGAGCCCTTCGACCTGCAAGGCGCCCTCTCCGAACTCCGCGAACTCGCCGACCGTAAATGTCTCGGCCCCAGCACGGCCAGCATCGTGGAAGCCGCCCGCGCGGCTCGCATCCCGATTGCGCCTCTGGAGCACGGCAATCTGGTGCTGTTTGGTCTGGGTGTCCGCCAGCGCCGGATCTGGACTGCCGAAACCGACCGCACCTCGGCGATTGCCGAGAGCATTGCCCAGGACAAGGATCTGGCCAAGGAACTGCTGGTGCGCTACGGCATTCCCGTGCCGGAAGGTCGCATCGTTCGCAAGGTGGATACCACCTGGGAAGCGGCTGAAGATCTGGGGCTACCGGTCGTCATCAAACCCGCCGAAGGCAGCCGCGGCGTCGCCGTGTCTCTAGCGCTTGAAACCTACGATGAAGTCGCCGAAGCCTTCCGGCTCGCGCAGACCATTCAGAATGCGGTGATCGTCGAGCGCTTTATTGAAGGCGACGAATACCGCCTGCTGGTGGTCAACAATGAAGTCGTGGCGGCCACCGGCGCCATCCAGTTCACGGTGAAAGGCAACGGACGCGACACGCTCCGCACGCTGGTGGCGCATGAACTCGACGGCACCCACGCCGACCTGTGGGTGGCCGACGCGCTGATCGACCATCCCACGGTCAAACTGGCGCTGAAACGACAAGCCGTTCATTTCAATAGCGTGCTCGCCGCTGACCAGACCGTCACCCTGCCGTGCCCCGCGAAAGTGGGCAAAGATGTCCTCGCAAGCGTTCATCCCGACACCCTCGATCTGGCGCGACTGGCGGTGCGCATCGTGGGATTGGACATCGCGGGCGTTGATATCGTCGCGAAAGATATCGGCCAACCGCTGGTCGCTCAGGGCGGCGCCATTATCGAAGTCAACGCGGGCCCCTCACTGCCAACCCATCTGCGCCAAGCGGGCGATGTCAGCAACACGGTGGGTAGCGCGGTCGTTCGGCATCTGTTCCCGGAAGGGGAAACCGGCCGGATTCCGGTGGTGGGGATTACCGGTTGCTCGGACACCACCAGCATCGCCGCGATGCTCGGTTTCCTGCTGCATCTCCATGGCCAGTCCGTGGGCGTGGCCTGCGGCAGCGGCACTTTCCTCGGCCAGCGCTGCATTCGCCGCGGCGACGGCGCCAACTGGACTGCCGGTCAGCGCGTGCTGATTAACCGCACGATCAACGCCGCGGTGCTCGAAACCTCACCCGTCAGTCTGCTGCGCGAAGGCCTGCCCTACGATCGCTGCCAGGTGGGCGTGGTCACCGCAATTTCGACCCCGCCGGCGTTGGCGCGCTTCGGCATTACCGAAGCGGAGCAAATGGCGCATGTGCTCCGCACGCAGGTTGATGTGGTGCTGAGCGACGGCGTCGCGGTGCTGAACGCCGACGATCCGCTGGTGCTCGCGATGGCGGAATACGCCGACGGCGAAGTCATGCTCTACAGCCGCGAAGGCCAGACCGAATCCCTGCAGCAGGCGCTGGCCACAGGTGGCCGGGCGGTTTATCTGGACGGCGATGCGCTGGTGTTCGCGCACGGTGAGACCACGCACCGTCATCTCTTGGCGCCCTGCGTCAACGCCGCCGACTGCCTGCCAACGGCCACCGCCGCCTGGGCACTCGGGATTCCCTTCGACCTCATTATCGGCGCCATCGTTGGCTATCCAGCGGCGATGATCGAGCAGGCCACCCCTCACCCGGGTTGAGCCATACACCCCGTTGCCCAGTCCTTAAAGACAGGACCCTATCCCTCATGCAAGTTGATCGTGTCCGGGCCCTACGCGGCCCCAATCTCTGGACCCGTCGCACCGCCATCGAAGCCATCGTCACCTGCGACGATACCGAGCGCGACTTAAGTCAGTTTTCTGGCTTCGAGGAGCGACTGCGAGCGCTCTATCCACGCCTGCAATCGCTGGCGTCACCGCCGGAAGGCAGCACGAACGGATTCGCTCAGGTGCTGGAAGTCGCAACGCTGAGCCTGCAGTGCGACATTGGTTGCCCGGTCACCTTCAGCCGCACCGCCACCGCCCCAGACCGTGGCGTGTATCAGGTGGTGGTGGAATACGATCAGGAAGACGTCGGCCGCTCCGCCATCGATATCGCGGAGCGTCTGATCAACGCGGCACGCGAAGGTCTGCCCTTCGATGTGGAGGCAGAAATTAGCCGGCTACGGGAAATCTACGAAGATGTGAGGCTAGGCCCTTCCACAGGATCAATTGTCTCGGCCGCGCTGGAACGCGGAATCCCGTTCTACCGACTCAGCGAAGGCAGCCTTATCCAGTTCGGCTGGGGCAGCCGGCAGCGCCGGATTCAGGCGGCGGAAATGGACCGGACCAGCGCCATCGCGCAATCGATCGCACAGGACAAACAGCTGACCAAGCAGCTGCTGGCCGCGGCCGGCGTTCCCGTGCCAGAAGGTCAGCCGGTGGATGACATCAATGACGCCTGGGACATCGCCTGCGCGCTCGGGCTGCCGGTGGTGGTGAAACCACAAGATGGCAACCATGGCCGGGGCGTCACCGTGAACGTCGAAACGCGCGAACAGCTGGAGGCCGGCTTCCGCTCCGCCGCCGAGGCCGGCTCGCGCGTCATCATCGAACGCTTCATCCCGGGCAGCGATTACCGCATGCTCGTGATTGGCGACAAACTCATCGCTGCTGCCCGCCGCGAGCCGCCGCTGGTCACGGGCGACGGCGTCCACACCATTCAGGAACTGGTGGACGAAGTGAACCGCGATCCGCGTCGTGGCACCGGTCACGCCACCTCCCTGACCCGCATCCCGATCGACGACATTGCCATGGCCTGCTTGCACAACCAGCACCTGACGCTGGACGCGGTGCCCGCGCTCGGCCAACCGGTGGTCCTACGCAATAACGCCAATCTGTCCACCGGCGGCACCGCCACCGATGTCACCGATCAGGTGCATCCCGACCTCGCCGCCCGTGCCGTCACGGCCGCGCAGATGGTGGGGCTTGAGATTTGTGGCGTGGACGTGGTGTGTCAGTCCGTGCTGCGGCCGCTGGAAGAACAGTCCGGCGGCGTGGTGGAAGTTAACGCGGCACCGGGTTTACGCATGCACCTCACGCCGTCCTATGGCACCGGTCGGCGCGTGGGCGAGGCCATCATCAACGAGATGTTCGCTGCCGATCAGGACGGACGAATCCCGGTCATCGCCGTGACTGGCACCAATGGCAAAACCACCACCGTGCGCCTGATTGCCCATCTGCTGGAGCAACAGGGTTTGCGCGTAGGCCTGACTACCACCGATGGCGTCTATGCCGGCGGCCGCCAACTGGACGCCGGCGACTGCAGCGGACCGCGCAGCGGCAAAACCATTCTCATGCACCCCGACGTCGACGCCGCCGTGTTGGAAACCGCGCGAGGAGGCATTCTGCGCGAAGGGCTCGCCTTTGACCGCTGCCAGGTGGCAGTCGTCACCAACATCGGCGCGGGCGACCATCTGGGCCTCAACTACATTACGACCGTCGAAGACCTCGCGGTGCTGAAGCGCGTGATCGTGCAAAATGTCTCGCCTACCGGCTATGCGGTGCTGAATGCCGACGACCCCATGTGCGCGCGGCTGGGCAGCGTCTGCCCCGGGAGCGTTGTTTTCTTCTCGCGCGATCGCGCCAATCCGCTGATGGTGACCCACCGCGCGCAGGGGCGAGCGGTGGTGTATCTCGATGACGACGCAATCGTTTGCGTCAATCAGAGCGAAGAGGTGTTCCGTCTGGCGCTGGCTGACATCCCGCTGACGATGGGCGGACGGGTGGGTTTCCAGATCGACAACACCATGGCCGCTGTGGCGGCCTGCTGGGCGGTGAATGTCGACACCGTTGCCTTGCGCGCCGGTCTGGCGAGTTTCCAGTCCGATGTCGCCTCGACGCCGGGCCGCTTCAATCTGCTGGACTACCGGGGCGCCACCGTTATTGCCGACTATGGCCACAACCCGGACGCCATGAAGGCGCTGGTGGATGCCGTGATCGCCCTACCCGCCAAGCGGCGCACGGTGGTGATCAGCGGTGCCGGCGATCGTCGGGATGAAGACATCCGAGACCAGACCCGCATTTTGGGCACGGCCTTCGACACCGTCTTGCTGTATCAGGATGCCTGTCAGCGCGGCCGCGAAGATGGCGAAGTGCTGGGACTCCTGCGCGAAGGGCTGGTGGGCGCCGAACGGACGCGAGAGATCGAGGAAATCCGCGGCGAGTTCATCGCTATTGACCGGGCACTCAGCACACTGGCGCCGGGCGACCTGTGTTTGATCCTCATCGATCAGGTGCAGGAAGCGCTGGAACATCTCAACCAGCGCGTTGCCGAAGCCAACGCCTGAATTCACCCTGCAAGAACGGCTGGAGGCCACCGACATGAGCGTGCTGAATTACGTTGTTGAAAACCATGTGGCCATCATCACGCTCAATCGGCCGGAGGCCAGAAATGCCTTGAATCCCGAAGTGGCCTGCCGTTTGGCAGACGCCTGGGAAGCGGTGCGTCAGGACGATGAGGTGCGCGTGGCGATTCTGACCGGCACCGGTAGCGCCTTCTGCGCCGGCGCCGATTTAGGCCAGCTTATCCCGCTGTACTCCGGCGCCCGCAAACCCGAAAACGAATGGGACGAGCGCATCGTCGCCGACCGCTATCTCACCCGCCGCGCCCTGCTCCGCGATTTTGATCCCGAGAAACCGGTGCTGGCGGCGATTAACGGCCATGCCATCGCGGGCGGGATGGAACTGGTGCAGGGCACAGATATTCGCGTATCAGTTGCCGAGGCCAAGTTCGGTGTGCAGGAAGTGAAATGGGCCATCTTCCCTGCCGGTGGCTCGACGGTCCGCCTGCCGGCGCAACTGCCTTACGCCAAAGCAATGGAACTACTGCTGACCGGCGACCTGATTACGGCAGACGAAGCGCTGCAACTGGGTTTTCTGAACTACCTGGATGCCGACCCGCTGACCAAAGCGCGGCAAATTGCGGCGCGCATTGCGGCCAACGGGCCGCTGGCGGTGAAAGCGATTCGGCGCTCGGTTAAAGCCTGTCTGGGCAAACCCGAGCAGGAAGCGCTCGCGATTGAAGTAGAAGTCTCCGCGCCGGTGTTTCTGACCGAGGATGCGAAAGAAGGGCCTCGCGCCTTCATGGAAAAACGCACCCCGGTGTATCAGGGACGGTAAGGGCGAAGTCGCAAAAGCTCGGGGGGCCGACTCTCACTGCCGGCACCAAGCAGACAGCTGTCGGGCTTTATTGCCCGCTCTCTCGCACCGGTGTGGGCAGATCGAGCTGCCCTCGCGTGATCTGAATCCCCTCAAACAGCGCGAGGCCGAGATCGTCACTCGGATTGCTCTGGACCATAAAGGCCTCCGGCTCGCGCTCGACCAAATCGAGGAAGATATCCATCAAGGCCGGATCTCGCCAGCCGCGTGCCGTTTCCTCACGCATGATGCGAATGACTTCCGAGGTCGGCAGGGCGGGCTTGTAGGGCCGTGCGAAAGTCAGTGCGTCGTAGATGTCACAAATCTGGAACACGCGCGCCAGGAGCGGGATGTCTTCACCGGCCAGACCGTCGGGATAACCGCTACCGTCCCAGCGTTCATGGTGGGAGCGAATGATGTGAACGGTAAGTCGAAAACTCCGCAGCCCGCTACACAGGCGTTCCCCGATGAGGGTATGCGTTTTCATCACGGCCCACTCTTCGGGCGTGAAGCCACCGGGCTTGAGCAGGATGTGTTCGGGGATCCCCAGTTTGCCAATGTCATGCAGAACGCCGCCGCGACGCAGTGCCAATAACTCATCGCCGCCCAAACCCAGCACCTCACCAAACCGCACGGAGTATTGGGCCAGTCGGGTGCAGTGATCGCCGGTGTTTCCGTCTTTCGCCTCCACCATTCGCGCGAGCGCGAAGAGCACGGATTCGGCGCTCTCCAACTGATCCGTCAGCCGCTTGCGACTGATAGCCGAATCAACCCGGGCCTGAAATTCCTGGGCGTTATAGGGTTTGTGGATGAAATCGGTGGCGCCAGCCCGCAGCGCGGAGGCCAGCGCGCTGGACCCCGCCCCCGTCACCATGATGAGCGGTAGCAAATGATTGCCGAGGTCCTGGCGGACGCGACGGCAGACCTCTTCACCATCCATCCCCGGCATTTGCCGGTCGAGCACGACGGCATCGAACTCTTCTCGCTGGATTAAATCCAGCCCTTCCTGACCGTTGGTCGCCTCAAACACCACATATCGGGGGCCTTCGAGAATGGCCTGCGCCAGCTTTCGCTGCAGCAAGTCGTCATCAACGATCAGCACCTTGAAGGCCGAGGTGGTTTGGTCGAGGTAGTGTGTGAGAGCTGTCATCTGGAAAGTTCCATCATTCGACTGCGTGCAACAACGGAAATGAATCACGCTCAAGCGGGCGTGAAGCCCGTTTAGGATGAATAGTAACCACAAATCTCCTCAAATAAATGCGCCGTCGCAGACGGCAGCGGGGCCGAGGCCAGCCCGAGCCGAATTCTTCATTCAAAAAGCGCTGAGCGCTCGGTAGCATGTGCCCATGAAAATGACTGCCGCAGAATTTCGCGACTGGAACGCCAAGTCGATCACCCTGCTGGGAATGTCCGGCGTGGGCAAAACCCATCTTTCGGGCAGGCTACGGCAGGCGAACTGGTTCCACTACTCGGCGGATTACCGCATCGGCACGCGCTATCTCAATGAGCCGATTCTCGACAACATCAAGCGGCAGGTCATGCAAGTGCCCTTCTTGCGCGAACTGCTCCGCTCCGACTCCATCTATATCTCGAACAACATCACGGTCGACAACCTGACGGCTGTCCTGACGTTTCTGGGAAAGCTGGGTACGCCGAGCCTGGCGGGATTGGATCTGCAGGAATTCAAACGCCGCCAACAGCTGTATCGGGACGCCGAAGTGGCGGCCATGCTGGACGTGCCGGAATTCATCGCCAAAGCCCATGAAATCTACGGCTATCAGCACTTCGTCAATGACTCTGCGGGCAGCCTCTGTGAACTGGACGACCCGCAGGCGCTCGAAGTGCTGGCGAAGCACACCCTTATCGTCTACATCGAAGCCACTCCGGAGAACGGACGCGAACTCCTCCGCCGCGCCGAAGCCGATCCCAAACCGCTGTATTACCGGCCTGCATTTCTCGATGAGCAACTCGCCGTTTATCTCGCAGAGCGAGCGCTCAAGGGCATTGAAGACATTCGCCCGGATGACTTTGTGCTGTGGATGTTCCCCCGTCTGTTCGCCGCCCGTGTCCCGCGCTATGAAAGCATCGCCCGGGAGCATGGCTATATCATCAGCGCGGACGTTCTGGCGGGTGCCAGAACGGAGGCCGAGTTCGTCGCCTGTATCGAACAGGCGCTTCGCGCACAGGCCTCGGCGTCCTGAAAACCCCTATCTTCGCAACCATCGGTCATTCGCATGAACACTTCCCGTAACGGTTTGCAGCTTGGGCTATTCATGCCGAACTGCAGCAACATGTACGCCATCAGCACCCACCGTACGGTGCCGGATGAATGGCCCTACGAGTCGAACAAGCGCATCGCCCTGGCGGCCGAGGCGGCCGGCTTTGATTTTCTCTTTCCAGTCAGCCGTTGGCGGGGCTTTGGCGGCGAGACCGACTATCTCGGCACGTCCATGGAAACGATGACCTGGGCGTCGGCCTTGCTGGCGGTGACCTCGCGCATCCGAGTGTTTTCCACCGTCCACGTGCCGGTCTTCCATCCAGTGGTGGTCGCCAAGATGGGCGCCACCATGGACCACCTCAGTCAGGGCCGCTGGGGCATCAACCTCGTCAGCGGTTGGAGCAAGGAAGAGTTTGAAATGATGGGCGTTGCGCTGTTGCCCCATGAAGAGCGCTACCAGCGCACGGCGGCGTTTGTCGAGATTTTGCGCGGCTTATGGACAGAACCGCCGGGCAGTTTCAATTTTGATTCGCCGTGGTATCAGGTGCGCGGCGGTTACTCCTTGCCGCAACCGCGCATCGCGCCGCCCGTCGCCAATGCCGGCGTCTCGCCGGATGCCAAAGCCATGGTGGCGCGGCTGTGCGACTGGGCGTTTATCAGCCCGCCGTCAGCAACGGCGATCCCGGAGATCACGCAAGACATCCATGCCCGCGCCGCGGCCCATGGTCGGCAGGTGCAGTGCGCAGGATTTCCCTTCGTCCTGTGGCGAGATTCAGAAGACGAAGCCCAGGCCGAGGTCGCGCGCATCATCGCGCACAAGGACAACGTGGCGGCGGGTAACTGGCTCGCGGGCCTCGGGCTCGGGAGCGGTTCCTTCGATCAATTCACGCTGGACATGCTGGTGCTTGGAGCGGGCGCCCTACCTGTGATCGGCACGAAGGAGCAGGTTGCCACGCAACTGGCGTCGCTTTACCAGGCTGGACTTGATGGCCTGTTGATGGTGTTTCAGGCCTATCACGACGACACCCTGCGTTTTGCCCGGGACATCGAGCCACTCTTGCGCGACATGGGCGTGCGCTAGCCCATGTCGTTCGGTCGCCTGCGGCGGGCGGATTAACGAACCGCCGGCCCTTCGCCAGCCCCCGCCGTGAAGAGCGAGAGATCAACGCCCTCACCCACCAGCAGATCTCTTCGCGACGCGAATGACGGCTTCACGATCCAGACGATCAGGGGCAACACCACCAGCGACAACACCATGTTGATGGCCATGATGACGATCAGCAGCAGGCCCATGTCGGCGACAAATTTAAGTCCCGACAGGAAGTACCAGGGCGCTATCCCCAAGGCCATGATGGTGGCGGTGAACAGAATCGCCTTGCCAGTGGTGCGGAGCGCGGCGGTAATCGCCACCGTCCAGTCGCCCTCGGCGGTGTGATATTCCTCGCAGATGCGGGACAACAGATAGATCCCGTAGTCGATACCAACCCCGAGCCCAATCGCCGCCACAATGAGTGAATTCACGTCCAGCCCAACGCCTAGCAGGTGCATGGCCGCGTAGAGCACTTCATTTGCAAGGTTAACCGGCACCAGCAACAGCAGGCCCGCCACGAGCGAGCGATAAGCCACGCTGCAGATGATCAGAATGAGGAAGTTAAGCACCAGCACCACCACCCAGTGATAGCGCTCGACCACGTGGTTCACCGCCTGCTGGAGCGGGATGGTGCCCGTGGCCATTCTGACCGTGAATCGCTCGTGGTCGATGCCAACCTTGTTCACGGCCTCGGTAGCAGCGGCGATCGCGGCATCGACTGTGGCCTGCTTGTTGTCCGGATACCAAAGCGACACCGTGCCATCCAGCCATTTTTCGTCCACCACGTGACCGAAATTTTTCGCGCTCGTTCCCATCGTGACGGCGAACGAGGCCGCGCTGGTTGCCTGATCATTGGGGTCCAACAGGGACCACTTGGGATTCCCGCCGTTGAACAGACGATTACCCTCGCTCACGTAATCAGCAAAGGACAGCGTGGCGCGGGGCGGATTGGGGCCGGACTCCATGAGCGTTTGCAGCCGCTGCATGGTGGCTTGTATCTCGTGCTTCTGGATCTGCAGTTCGAGGCTCTTGCGGTCTTTCGACTCCAGCACGATTTCGAGCGTGTTCACGCCGGGGAAATGGCCATTGATTTGGCGTACCGCCGTGTTGAACTCGGAGTCGTGCCAGAACAATCCCGAGCCTTCGACCGGATTGCCGATGCGGATCTGGCCGGCGATATAAATCGCGATCACGCTGAGCACCACCACCACGCCGGTGGTCGCCCGCGCGGTAGGTCCCACCGATAAACTCGCGACCGAAGACAGCACGGACTGCAAGCGCAGATGGAAACCGGAGACTCTGCCCTTGCCCGTCAGCCGATGGATGTTGCGGGGCGCGGGTAGCGTGGCCAGCAGCAGCGAAATCAACACCACCCCGGTCGGAATCAGCCATACCGCCCACATGCCGCAGAAGATGGCGTGGCGAACCATGGCCGGAATCGGCGCCGCCACCACAATAAAAATACCGAGAATGTCGGTGATGATGCCGACGATGCTGGGCGCCATCATCACGCCCATCGTGATCTCGGCGGCTTTAACCCGGTCGCCTACTTCGGCGTAAACCTCGTAAAAGCGCTCGGTAAACTGCACGCAATGCGAAAACGAGCGCGCCGTCAGCAGCAGGGGCACCACCATCAGCAGCGGCTCAATCGAAATATCGAGCCAGCCCACGAGGCCAAAGGCCCAAATGCCGGCGGTCGCACTGGTAATGATCGGCGTGATGACGCCCACGATATTGCGCATGTAGAGCATGAGCGCGCCGATGAGACAAACGAGGGTAACGGTAAATATCTGCACCATCTGCCACTCGTATTGGTAAACCCAGCCGATGAGCACCGGCTGCCCCGCCAAATAAACCTCATGGTGCTCGTCGCGCGCTTCCCGCACCAAACGCTGGAGGTGCTCAAACGCCACGCCGTAATCGAGACGATGTTCGATGAAGGTGGCCGTAATGAGCGTGGCGGTGTCATCGCGGGAAATGAGGAACACCCGCACGTTGGGCGCTTTATCGACGAGCCGTTGAAATTGCTGCAATTCCTCGGCGGTTTGGGGGGCCCGGTCCGCCATCAGCGGTCGCATATCGATGCCATTCGCGGTGGATTCGCTGTAGCGCGCCTTGCTGCTGGCCAGCGAAAGAATCATGTCGTGGTCGACGCCGGGCACGAGGTCGATATCGCGGGTGAACTTCCACACCTTCGCCAGCGTGTCTTCGTTGTAAATCGTGCCGTCCTTGCGCTTGATCATCACCGCCACGGTGAGCGGATTACCAAACCCCGGATGTGCTTCGTAAACCTGGACGAACGGATCGTCGGTGGGCAGCAGTTCGGAGAAAATCGTGCGTAGCTCAACCTTGGGCAAGCCTGCGGCGAAAAACACGGTCAGCGCAATGAAGATAAACCAGGCGGTTTTTCGGTGGGCCAAAACCCAGTGCGCAATGCGAAAGCGGAGCGAATACATGGCGGGTACACTCATCGATTCTTGGGTTTGCTGACCGCGCGAAGGGGCGTCAGCGTCGCAAAGTACTTTATTTAGGGACCCTGACAACAGTCTGCACTGCACAACTGTGAAAGCATCGAAGGGGCCCGTAGACTACGGCCACAATTCGTTACGGCCCTCGCGGCTCGATGGTTTTTACTTTTGACCCCTCGCCTTGTCGCTGACCGCAGAGCTTCCGATTGAAAAACTCTTTTCTAGCAGGCTTTATGGCCGCATTCGCGGCCGTGGCGATCTGGGGTGCCCAGCTGCCCATCGCGAAAGACCTGTTCAGCGTTATTGATCCTTTTACATCCACCGCGCTGCGGTATCTGGTGGCGCTGGCGGTGATGCTGCCGGTGCTCGTCTGGCTTGAAGGCCTCTCGGCACTCCGCTTCGGCAAACAATGGAAATCCGCCTGGGCGCTCGGACTTATCGGCATGAGCGCCTCGCCCACGCTGGTTTTTCTCGGGATGTCGATGTCGCGCGCAGAACATGCCGTGGTCATCGTCGCTTTACAGCCTTCGATCGCCGCCGTGCTGCAATGGGTATTGCAAGCCAAACGCCCGGCAGGGTTTACGCTCGTGTGCATCGGCGTTGCGCTGGCCGGTGTGGTGCTGGTCGTCACCAAAGGCGAGCTTCATCTGGTAGAGACTTCAGGGGAGATGCTGGGCAACGGATTAGTCTTCCTCGGGGCGCTCGCCTGGGTGCTCTACACCATGGGCACGCCCCGTTTAGCTGGCTGGTCGATTTGGCGAATCACCGTGTTAACCATGGTCCCCGGGGGGCTTGCCAATCTGGCCGTCGCGATCTGTGTGGTGGCGGCCGGCAGCGTGAGCCTCCCTACCGTTGACGGCCTGTGGAGCGTGCGCTGGTCCTTGGCCTATCTCAGTTTTGCCGGCGTGTTGTTTTCGATGCTGGCGTGGAATTTCGGCAATAAACGCATTGGTCCGCTGAACGCCACGCTGTTTATCAACTTCATGCCGGTGATGACCTTCGCCTTCAGAGCCTTACAGGGCCAACGCTTCTCAGTGATGGAACTGACGGGCGCCGGACTGGTGGTCAGCGCGCTGGTCGCCAACAACGTGTTTCTTCGCATGGAGTACGTGGCCGAGCGGCGCCGCGCCGCCTGAGCAAGCCCCTCAGGGCACGTCAGTCACATCCCCCGGCAAACCCTGATGATGCGGATGCAGCTCATGCGCCGCATGGACTGGCGCGCCAGATACCGGCACGGTGCGGGCGAGAAAATCAATCACGGCCTTGCCGAATACATCGTTGCGGTCGCCCGCCACCATGTGCCCGGCGTCCGTGATATTCACGTATTCGCTGTGCGGACAGCTCACCAGAAAGGCCGCCGCCCCCTCTTCGCTCAGGACATCAGACAGGCCGCCTCGCACCAGCAAGGTCGGCAACTCAAGCGCTGACGCGCAGGCTTCAAGACGCACCAGGCGCTTGTCCATTTCGCGTCGGAGCGTCATGAAACGCGGGTCCCAGTGCCAACGATATTTGCCCTCAGGCGTCAGCCGAAGATTCTTCGCCAGCCCCGCCAGATCCTTCGGCGGCTTCCGGTGTGGCTGATAGGCGCCAATGGCCTGCGCGACCTCTTCCAGCGAATCGAAGCCTTCAGGTCGCTGATTCATGAAGGCCTGAATTTTTTCCACGCCTTCAGGCTCGATGCGGGGCGCGATGTCCACCAACACGAGCGCCGTTGCATCGACCCGATCCTCGCCAACGGCGACCAGGCTCGTCGCACCGCCCATCGACGCACCCACCAGTACCGCGCGCTGCCTGCCCAGCGCTCGCAGCACACAGGCAAGGTCCTCAACCATGATGTCCTGACCGTAGACGCCATCAGCAGCCCAGTCCGAATCGCCGTGACCGCGAGCATCAAACGCTACCGCGTAATAACCGACCGCCCCCAAGGCCTCGCCTACATTCTTCCAGGCGTGGCGGGTCTGCCCACCGCCGTGCTGGAGGAGCACCAGCGGGCCCTCCGGATCACCCCAGCTGTCGCCGGCAATGGTCACGCCCTGCGCACCCAACCAGCGATGCATGGGAGTGGGCGTGCCCGGAAGTCGTTCGCCTGCGTTGCTCATGTCACTAAAATCCTTCGCGATGGTCACCGCATTGTCGGGCGCCAGCGACTAACGTCAAGCTGGCCACAACGTCGGTCAGAAAGTTGAATGCTTGGCGACGCTGATCGCGCAGAACGCGAGCGGCGTCGAGCTGATGCAGCAGTATGCCGACGGCGAGCATCAATAGAAAAAGTGTTAAGCCCTCAGGGCTTCAGCAGCTTGGCGAGCGCGAGGCGTGTCGATTCGAAGGCGATACGGCCCAGATCTACCGACTCGGGCCTCATCCATTCCAGATTCGACGCTTCATCGTTCGGGACGAAATGGCCCAAATCCAGCAGGCGGCAACCGAAGAACACATCCACAGTGCTGTATCGCACGCCGTGAAAAATGTAGCGATTAGGGATTGAAAACAGGTAGCGCGGTTCGCAGGGTGTGAACCCGGTTTCCTCCCGGGTTTCACGCAACACCGCTTCTTCCAGCGACTCGTCGCGCTCGACAAAACCACCCGGCAAGTCGAGCAATCCCGCGCCGGGTTCGCGCGCGCGGGTAATCCAGGCAATACGCCCTTCATGCTCAATCACTGCCGAGACCGCAACCGCCGTATTGTGGAAATACGTGTGCCCGCAGCGCGAGCAACCGTAGAGTTTGTTGTCCAGACTCTCCAGCGCGTCCACGCCGCATTGTGGGCAGTAGTAGCGTTTGGTGCTGACGTATTCCATGGCGGCTGTGGGAGGCTTGAGCTCAGGCGCGAGCGGTCGAGCCGCCGTCCACCGTGAGCACGCTGCCAGTGCAATACGAGGCTTCGTCGGACGCCAGATAGAGACAGGCGTAGGCGACTTCATCAGGCGTTGCGGGCCGGCCCATCGGGGAGATCAGCTTGGGGTTTTCTGCCGAGAACAGCATCGGAATCACGCTCTCCACCATCTGCGTTGCGACAAAACCCGGCGCCACCACGTTGCAGCGGATGTTGTCGTCGACATAGGCCACCGACATGGAACGGGTGAGGTTGATGATGGCGCCTTTGGTCGCCGTGTAGGTATGGGCATCCGGCGCACCGCCAAGGCCAAAGATACTCGCCACGTTCACGATGGCGCCCTTGGCTTGGGTTTTCATCTGACGAATCACGAGACGAGAGACATAGAACACGCTATCCAGATTCAGCGCCATGACCTCGCGCCATTTATCGATCGGCGTGCTGTGAACCGGGTCCATGGAGCCTTCGCTGGTCTCGCGAAGGTTGTACCCCACCCCGGCAGCGTTCAGCAGGATATCGATCCGACCATAGCTCGCCACGCACTGATTAATCGCCGCTTCCACCTGTTCGGGTTGCGAAAGATCCGCGCTGAAGACGCTGCCCTGTCCGCCAGCCGCATGGGTCAGACGCAAAGATTCATCCAGATTGCCCTGCGTGCGGGAAACCCCGAACACCGTCGCACCCTCTTTGGCAAACATCACCATGCAAGCCCGTCCAATGCCGGTGCCCGCGCCCGTGATTAATGCAATCTTTCCGTTCAGACGACCCATCGTTAATTCCCCTTCAAATCCAGTTCAGTCAGGTGTTCGTCGCCCGCCAGCGGCCAGGCGTTTTAATTGATTACTCTTCGCGCTGCCGCCCCATCAAACGGAGCAGGTCTTCATGCAGTTCAAACCATACGGTGTGGTAACTGTCGGTGCGGGCATCGCTGACCGCGGCCACGTCGCCCGCTTCCGCAGACTCCAGCGCTGCCATCAGTTTGTCCTGATACACGCGCAAGCGAGACGCGCCGGCCACCAAGGCACGAAGAATCGGCTCAAAGCGTTCATGCAGGTCGCCAAGGCGGTCGATGATGCGTCGGTCATAGGCGGCATCAGCGTGGTCGTTGGGGACGCGTTTGCCACCTAACTCTACCGTCTGCCAATCCGTAATGAGCTGTTTTAGATCGACGTTTATCCGCTCGAAACGTTCATACGCGGAATGAAAGCCAGCATTGGCGCGTAGCGGTCCGCAGAAGCGCGAGTAATCACTGGCCAGAATGAGTTGGCCTGCGGGCGACAGCAGATAACGCCCCTCTGATTCCACCACTCTGCCGCCGGCAGCAGCGGTAGCCAGCACTTCGTTTACCCGCGCTTCGGGCAAGCCACAAATAGCGGCGATGTCATGCGCACTCCCGTGCTTGCGGATCGCAACGCCGTGCATCACCCAGTGCAAATCGTTATTCATGAGGCATCTCCACTCAAGTCTGGTTGCGCCGAGTTTCTACGTCATCACGACGAAGCCCGGCGCCGGCGTCTTTCAGCACGCGAGAATGCTGTTGTTCAAGCTTGAAAAGGGCTTCGGCGAGCGGCGTGTGGGCGTTGTATTTCACCCAGTCCGCGCAGAGGTATCGATACTGTGGCTGGCACACCTGCGGCACAAACTCGCGCGAGCGGCGCATGAATTCTTCCAGACTGAACACGCCCTGCGTGGTGCGGTACCGATCGTTCTTGCGCGGCAAATAGCTGTCACCCGGACGCATCGGCCCGACGGACGGCGTGTAGTTGCCATCCTCCAAAATGGAATAAGGGATATAGGAGAGCGAGCGGGTGGGCGCATCGGTGTGCTGCATCATGGTGTAGTCGTGCATCCGCTGACTGGGCGAACTGATGTAGCCAACCAGTTCGCCGAGGAACAGATTGCCGTACTCATCGTTCAGCAAGGGCCGGAAGCGCTCCGCACGTTCGTCGATCAGCATCCAGTCTTCCATCTCGTAGCAACCGGCGATCAGGGCGAACTCACGGATCACGGCGTAGTAGGTAATCGCGCCCGCATCAAGCTGTTGATCGCGGGTCCAGCCGGCCATTTCGCGCCAGAGGGCGGCGGTCGCATTTTTGATGCGATCGGTTAAGTCGATAAAGGTTGCGGTTAACTCTTCCTTGCTGCCCATGCCCACCGGGATGTGGCCTTCAGATAGCGTGTCGGCGGTATACAACCCAACGCCCACCATGTGTTCCGCACGCATCTCCGGTTCAGATTCGAAGGAGCCCCAATCGTCCAGCAGGTTGATGTGGCAGCCCTCGAGAATCATGGTCACCGTGAGGTTGTTGTAGGGGATTTCGCCGCCGACGCCGTCGAGCCAGGGGACCGTTGATTCGGAGAGCTCGAGGAAGTCGCGCACCAGCATTTCGCGTTTATCCGAAATCCGGTAAGGACCATGGTTATGCAGCGTCAGGCGGCTCTCGCAGGACACCAGAAATCCGTACTGGGCGGCAGCGGCCAGAAACGACTGCGCCGCCTTGTGCAGGGGATCGCCGTCACGGCACTCAAACGCATCGGCGTGGAAAACCTGCAATCGCTGCTCGGGCAACACCTGGGCACGATGGCCCGCCTGCCGGTTAATCAGGTTGCCGTTGTTCCGATGCCAGGACAGTTGGAAGCGCTTCCAGAAGTCGAGCGTGTAGATGAGATCCTTCACCCCGTCGCTCGGCGTGATAACCCCCCAGTTGATGAGCATCTCGCGCCCCAGAAGATAAAAGCAGGGCAGACACCAGGCCACAATCTTGATGCCCTGATTGCGTGCCCGATCGCCGATTTCCTCGGCCGACATGTGCCGCTCGATTTTGCGCAGCAGTTCGGGATAGCGATACCAGCAGTTCAGATAGGAAAACAGAATGTAGGCAGAAACCGGAAAGATTTTGGATTCCTGCACCGTGCGGGTGGCGCACAGCCAGTAGGTTTCATCGGCGTTCTGCTGGATGAGGTTATTGGTTTCCAGCAGTTGGGCATAAGTCAGTTGCGGTTCGGACATGATGTCGATTCCTTCTCGCTAATCAGGCTGGCGGCAGACGAAAGACACGGGCAGAAACGTCGGCCCCGGTCTGGTAGTCGTCGGCTGTTTTGGCGCGTGCGGTGACTTCAAGCATCAGCCTGTCGCCGTCGCGGATGCCCGACAAGCGCGCGTTCATCAGGCAGGGAATGCCGTATTCCCGGGTGAGAATTGCAAGGTGCGAACGCGTCGTGCCGCCCGCGCAAAGAACGCCCGTAAATTTCTCCAACACCGGCGCGGTGAGCGTGCCGCCGGAGTCTTCAACCACCGCGATGGTATTGGGCGGGACGCCCTGCGTGAGGTACTCGAGCACCTTGTCACTCGTACGCACGTAGCGGGCGATGCCGATGAGGTCGGTCTTGCGGGAGACCACGTTATCGCCCACACCGCGCAGTTCGCGCCCTTCGCCATCCGGTTCGGCGGTGGGCGCGGCAGGATGCTCGAACGAAAAGTCCGCGAGATTCACCCCGGAGTCACGATAGGCATGCGGGCGCTCGGCCGCCGAAGACATGGCAGAGGGCTCAAAGCGGTAGCCGTTGGCCAGCAGTTTCGCTTCGATCGCCGCGATGTCGGCTTTGGTAATCACGTCGTAGGCTGGACCGGCAACGAAGTCGTTCCACTCGCCGGCAAATTCGGCGAAGCGCTGGCGCACCAGATCTTTCACGGCTGCGTTGTATGCCTCGACGATTGCGAACGTCGATTGCCATGCGTATTTATCGTTATCGCTGTACAGCGTGCTCATAGTTTGTCGTCTCTCCCTTCAAGACGTGAAGCGATCACGCAGACGAGCCCGCTCTGGCTCACCCACGCCCATTGCTTGCCGCAGAAAGCTGTCGTCGTCGCCGTAGCGCTCGTCGATCACACCGAACACGGCTTCCAGATACGACTCGCGCGTGAAGAGCAGCGGCGCCATCAGCGCTTCCACATCGCGGCCGGGTCGTTCCTGAACATTGTACTTCTCGCGCGCCCGCGGCAATTCGGAAGCTGCCGGGAAATAGCGTCGCGAGAGCGCGAAATCGTACAGGATGGTGGTGCGCGGAACACCGAGGGCGAGGAGGAGCAGTGCCGCCCCCACGCCGGTCCGCTCCTTGCCCGCAGAACAGTTCATCAGGACGCTGCCGTCGGCGGCCCCTAACAGCGCGTCAAACAGCCGCGCGTAGTGCGGGGCGCACTCGAGAATCAGCGAGCGCATGATCTCGTGCATCGCCTCCACCACCACCTCCGGGTCATCGGTCTGTTCAAACAGGCGATGGAGGAAAAAGCGGTCCTTGAGGCCGGGCGGAATTCCCAGGGTTTCCAGCGTGGGCTCACAGCTGAGGGTGGCGTTTTCGTTCGCGCGCTCTTCGGCCATCCGGAAATCGCAGACTGTCCGAATGCCCAGCGCCGTCAACAAAGTCTGGTCGGCCGCCGTCAGGCGAGACATATGGCCTGAGCGAAACAACTTACCCCACCGCAACCGGGTGCCGTGGCGAGTCTGGTAACCGCCCAAATCCCTGAAGTTAACCCCTCCCTCCAGCGGCACCTGACGCTCGGCTACCACGATCCGGGCACCGTCCTCGGCGACGAGTTCGAAATAGGGGCGCACGCAAGCTGCGGGCAGCCTCAACTCGGCCGTGCCGTGCGCGCCACTGACGAGTGCAGTTGGGTCGATAGCGTCCGGCTGAGTCCCCCAATACACCGCCACCGCTCGGGCGCTGAAGTTTGGTTGCCAGCCCAGCCGCCAGCCGCCATGGCCGAGGCTTTCGACTTCGATGTCCTGAATACAATCCACCAGCGCCTCCTCCGGGCAAACCGGACGCCAAAAAAGGCACATACGGTCGCGCATTTGCACGCCGGGCGCCAGCCGATCGATTTTTCGGCATTGCTGCCCACATTGATGGTTTCGGCGGTGCCTTTAGGGCTCTAGACTAAGGGCCCCCGGAAGGCAGTCATGAACAGCCCACGCTCAGGCCCTGATTCAATCGTTCGTATTCGAAATCTGCACTTCCGGCGGGGCTCGAGGGCGATCTTCGATGGCGTGGATCTGGATATCCCGCGCGGCAAGGTCACCGCCATCCTGGGACCGAGCGGTAGCGGCAAAACGACGCTTTTACGTTTGATTGGCGCGCAACTCGCGTCTCAGCAAGGCAGCGTCGAGGTGAACGGGGCTAACGTCCAGACGCTCTCCCGTGACGGCCTGTACCAGTTGCGCAAAGGCATGGGCATGTTGTTCCAGAACGGCGCGTTGCTCACCGATTTAACGGTCTTCGAAAACGTGGCGTTCCCCATCCGCGAACATACCCGGCTGCCGCCGTCGATTCTGCGGAGTCTGGTGCTGATGAAACTGGAAATGGTGGGCTTGCGCGGCGCGCGCGATCTCTACCCCCGGGAGCTTTCCGGCGGCATGGCGCGGCGCGTGGCGCTGGCGCGGGCCATTGCGCTGGACCCCACAATGGTGCTTTACGACGAGCCGTTTGCGGGTCAAGACCCGATCTCTATGGGCATCCTGGTGCGCCTGATTCGCGAACTTAATGACGCGCTGGGACTCTCCAGCATCATCGTCTCGCACGACGTTGCGGAAACCAGCTCCATTGCTGACTACCTGTTTATTATGGCGGGCGCCAAAATTGTCGGGGCGGGAACGCCGGCCGAATTGCGGGATTCCGACTCCCCGATGGTCCGCCAGTTCATTGGCGGTCTACCCGACGGCCCGGTGCCGTTCCACTTCCCATCCCGCCCGTATCTGGGCGACTTGCTGGAGACTCCGCTTTGACGCCGCTACTCGCCACACTCGGGCGATTGAGTCTGGGTCTCTTTGAGCGCTTGGGCAGGGGGCATCTGTTCCTCTTGAGTGTCCTCATCCGTATCCCCGGCCTGTTGCTCAGGCCGCGCCTGCTCTTGCAGCAGATGTGGTCGGTGGGCGTGGAGTCGCTGCTGATCATCGTGGTCTCCGGCAGTTTTGTCGGCATGGTGCTGGGCCTGCAGGGCTACAACACGCTGGTCACTTTCGGCGCCCAGGCCTCTTTAGGCGTGGTGGTGGCGAAATCCCTGCTGCGAGAACTCGGTCCGGTCATCTCCGCCCTCCTGTTCGCGGGTCGCGCCGGCTCTGCCCTCACAGCCGAAATCGGCTTTATGAAAGCAACCGAACAACTCAGCGCCATGGAAATGATGGCCGTCGACCCGATGGCCCGTGTGGTCGTGCCGCGCTTCGTTGCCGGGGTGCTTTCGATGCCGCTATTGGCCGCGATTTTCACGGCGATTGGCATTCTGGGGGGCTACTTCTGCGGGACCGGCTTGCTTGGGGTGGATGAGGGTGCGTTCTGGTCACAAATGCAGGCCAAGGTCCTGCTAATTCAGGACGTCTTCAACGGCGTCGTAGTCAAAAGTTTGGTGTTTGGTGCTGTGGTGAGCTGGATCGCGGTCTTCGAGGGCTACGACGCGGTGCCAACCTCAGAAGGGGTAAGCGCGGCAACCACGCGTACGGTGGTGCACTCCTCGCTCGCGATTCTCAGTCTGGATTTTGTATTGACCGGCTTGATGTTCAACTGAGGATGAGATGAAAGATCCCCGCCTGATTGAAATTTCTGTTGGCGTTTTTGTGGCGCTCGGCTTGGCCTCCCTGCTGATGCTGGCCATGAAAGTCGCCAACCTAGCGGACTTCTCGGCGCCACCAGGCTACGAAGTGCGCGCCTATTTCGACAATATTGGCGGGCTTCAAGTCCGCTCTCCGGTCAAAATGGGCGGCGTGGTAGTGGGTCGCATCGCGGATATCGGTTTTGATTCCAAACGCTTTCAAGCCTGCGTGACGCTACGGATCGAAGAACGCTACGACCAGATCCCGACCGACACCGCCGCCAACATTTACACCTCTGGCCTGCTCGGCGAGCAGTACATCGGGCTGGAACCGGGCGGCGAGGAGTCTTTTCTGAAGAACGGTAGCGAACTCACGATTACTCAATCCGCGGTGGTACTGGAAAAAATGATTCAGGAATTCCTCTACAACAAAACCGCCAAACCGGAACTCCAAAGCCCCTGACGCGAGCGCAGTTCGCCTCCTACTTCAGCCCTCATCTGGAAATACCCATGACACGACTGGCCCCACTTCTTTTGATTCTTGGCACCTTGGTGTGCCCCTTGGCAATGGCGATTGATGACTCTTCCGCGCAGGAACTGGTGCAGACGACATCAACCAGAGTCCTGACCCAGCTCCGCGAAAAAAGCGACGCGATCAAAGCAGACCCCTCCTTGCTCCAAAGCATTGCCGAAGAGGTCGTGCTCCCGCACTTCGATTTCGACCGCATGTCCCAGCGGGTGCTGGGCCAGAACTGGCGTAACGCCACCCCCGAACAGCGGGCGCGTTTCAAAAAGCAGTTCACCATCTTGCTGATTCGGACCTACGCCACCGCGGTGTATGAATATCGGGATTCCGATGTGAAATTCATGCCGGCACGCGAGCTCGGCGATAACATCCAGCGGATCCGCACGGCGGTTGACCGGCGTGACGGCCGGGCGCCGCTGCAGGTGGATTACGACGTGTTCAGCACCGACGGCACGTGGAAGGTGCTGGACGTCGCCATTGCCGGAATCAGTCTGGTGGTCAGCTATCGCACGGGCTTTAACGCTGATGTCGGCAAAATCGGCATGGATGGCCTCATCGATCAACTCGTGCAACACAATGCACAGCGTGCCGCGATTAAATGAGCCCTGCGCCCCTCAGTGCCCGCGCAAGTACCACGCTCAGCGAATCGCCCGCCGGCGAACTCTGCGTCACGGGCCCGCTGAGTTTTGATAGCGCTGGCGAGACGCTCCTCAAAAGTCAGCCCTGGCTGAAAGCGGGTCGCCGGCTCAAGTTCGATCTGGCTGGAGTGACACGCACCGACAGCGCGGGTCTCGCGCTGATTGTTGAGTGGGTCAAAGAGGCCCGCGGATGCGGCGGCGATGCCCAGTTCGTCAATGTGCCGCCCCAGTTGCTGGCGCTGGCGACAGCGTGTGGTCTGGCGTCTTTATTTGAAGGCTGAGTCAGCGTTATCGGGAGCGACCAAGCGGTCCTTACTGATGAAAACCGCCGAGATGCCGGCGTAAATCCTGAATTGACACCCGGTCTGCCAGCGCTGCCGCCTGTAACCGACGGTCGAAGCGTTGTGCGAGTTCTTCGCGCTTACGGGCAACCGACGCTCGATAGCGAGCGAGAATCATCCCTTCTGAGGGTTCAGCCGGCGAATGCTGGGCCAGCAGCGCAAGATGCAGAATGCCGACGTCAAGATCATGAGTGACCCGCATGAGCCCACTCCCTGGCGCTAACGCCGGCCCAACCGGCGGCTCTTCCAGTAAGGGCAGGCTGGCCGTTTCTTCGGGGATCAAAAACAAGCGAGCCCTCCGGGCCGCGAGCCCCATGGACAAGCGCGCGCCCATCCAGGACACGGGCGCCGCGATGACCATGCCGAGCAAAGCCGGCGACATCCAGGCCAGCAGGGCCGGATAAACCGTCCAGGCAGCGGCGCCCAGTAAAAGCCCGGCAATCATGTGCCCACGGTGGCGCTGCCAGCATTCGCCAAAGGGCATTCCACGGTCATCGCGGGTCTGTGTTTTCCAACCACTGTCGCGTCCGACCAGCACATCAAATACAAACTGGCTTTGCAGAAGCATTTGCACTGGCGCAATCAAGGCCGAGAACAAGGTCTCCGCCAGCACCCCGAGCAGTGCGCGCCTGCGCCCACCAAAACCCAGCGCGGTTTCGGGTCGCCAGGCAACCGCGATCCATCCGAACAGTTTAGGCATCAGCAGCACCAACATCGTCGCGCCAAACAGACGGGCGGCGAGTTCGGGGTCGATCACCTGCCAGACGGGGTAAGGCGTGCGGTCGGGAAAAAAGTACACCGGCAACTGCAAGCTGCCCTGCAAGGCCGCGAACATGCCCACCAGCAGGAAAATCAACCATAGCGGAGAAGCCAGATAGGACATGATCCCCGAGCACAGGTGGAAGCGACTCAGAGGATGCAGGCCGGCGGTGGTCAGGAGCGCCATGTGCTGCAGATTGCCCTGACACCAGCGACGGTCGCGCATCGCATGATCAAGCAGCGACGGCGGAGATTCTTCGTAGCTCCCGCCTAATTCAGTTAACAAGTGAGACTGCCAGCCGGCGCGCCGCATGAGCGCGGCTTCTACGAAATCGTGGCTCAGAATGTGTCCGCCAAACGGCGCCTTGCCGGGCAACACGGGCATGCCGGCGTAGGCTGCAAACGCCTGCACGCGGATGATGGCGTTATGGCCCCAGTAGTTGCTGTCCCCGCCGTACCAAAACGCGAATCCTCGCGCCAGCAGCGGGCCATACATCGCGGCAGCAAATTGCTGGGCGCGCGCGAACAGCGTGTTGCGATTTACCAGCCGCGGCACGGTTTGGAGGATGCCGGCGCCTGGATTGGTCGCCATCAGCCGCGCCAGCGTGAGGACGGTTTCGCCGCTCATCACGCTATCGGCATCAAGCACCAACATGTTTTCGTACCGTCCGCCCCAGCGCTCGCAGAAATCAGCGATGTTTCCCGCTTTGCGGCCGGTGTTCTCAAAGCGGCGGCGATAGAACAGACGGCCCGTCGCGCCAAGTCGGCGCCGACAATCATTCCACGCGATTTCTTCAGCCACCCAGCAATCAGGGTCGGTCGTATCGCTAAGGATGAAAAAATCGAAACTCTCCAATACACCAAGCGCCGCCAAGGACGAGTAGATTTTCTCAATCGCCGACAACACCCGAAGCGGGTCTTCGTTGTAGGTTGGCATGAGCACTGCCGTCCGCTGCACAAGCGGCTCATCACTCGCCAGCGCTGCCGCAAGCCCCAGCGTTGGCCGTGGACGCAGACCGCTCCACAAGCCTGCCAACGCGCTACAGAAGGTGAGCGCAATCCAGACAAAATTAGCGACAAACAGCACCATCAGGAGCACTTCTACCACGCTGATCCCGCCCGGCGAAAAGACGCGTCCCATTTCTATGGTTGCGACCCCGGTGAGCAACAGCGTGCC
Source organism: Klebsiella pneumoniae (assembly GCA_945876945.1). Lineage (GTDB taxonomy): Bacteria > Pseudomonadota > Gammaproteobacteria. Next base: position 2,204 of record CAMCQE010000003.1, on the reverse strand, counting down.
GCCCAGGACGACAAAACGCCGCCGCAAAAGGGCATCTGGCGTGGTGGTTTCAAACACCGGTGTTGGCGCGATATCGAGCGCCTGTGGCGGCATCTGCAAGCGCTCTTCCGGCGGAAGCGCCAAGGGCAGCGCGCGATGGAACGCTTCGATTAATTCCGCTGGCGCCTCGGGATGATTCAAGGCAGTCGGCCAATGGCGCCCGGGCTGGATAGCGAGCAAGGCCGCGCGCCGAGTGAATACATCAACAGGATGGCTCAGCCCGGATTGCTGGGCTGCGCGCAAGGTCCATCGATCAAGTCGCCGTCTCAGGTAGCGCAACGCCCGCTCGGGGGAGGTGTTCGCGGGAAGGTCGGCTTCCAGAGTGGCCAGCAAGGCGGTGAACGCGGGGCCCTCTTCGTAGCCGAGACTGGAGAGGTAATGCTGGAGTACGCGCACGACCCCACCAGCCAGACGCAAGGGGGGAGTGTAAGACGTGCTCGCTGTCGTCGGCTCCCCGATCACCGTGACCATCGCAGGTTCACTCGGTCCACTGATAACACCAGGATTCGGTGAGAATTTCGTCACCCGCTTCCAGATAACAACGCAATTCAATCGGATCGTAACCTTCTGGCACCAACTCGAACTGCGCGCGCCAGACGCCTAACTCCGAGACAAAATGCACGGTGGCTGGAGAGAGCGTGCCCTTTGAAGTCGAGACCTTGGCGCGGACTTTTGCCGAAATGTTCTGCAACGATTCGCCCCCAAAATCAACCACAAACAGCCGCGCTGTCTCCGCCGATCCGCGTCCAATCCGCGTATCCGCCACGGAGCCAAGTTTGCGATTAACGAACGGCAGATCTTTACCCCAGTGCAAGCGATAGGTTGCCTGCCATTCGGAGCCCGCCAGCAACGGGGCCTCCGGGCGCCAAAAGGCGACGATGTTGTCGTTGCTTTCCAGATCGCTTGGGATTTCAACCAGAATCACAGCACCAACACCCCAATCCCCAACCGGTTCGACCCACGCGCTAGGGCGTTGCTCGTAGTGCCCGTCGGCGTCGGCATAATCCTCAAAACGGCGGTTGCGTTGAAGCAGACCAAAACCTTTGGGGTTGCGGTCGACAAAATAACTGACGCGCAAGCGCTGCGGGTTGACCAGCGGTCGCCACAGCCATTCGGCAGCGCCATTCCAGATCGAAAGACCATCAGAATCGTGCGCGGCAGCCCGGTAATCGTCGACGCCCTGCCGGTCGTTGGCGCCGAAAAAGAACATGCTGGTAAGCGGGCCGATGCCCACCGTATCGACTTTAACTCGCATGAACAGCGAGAGATTAACGTCGACAATCGTGGCGTCACCCGGTCTGACCGTAAAGGTATACACGCCCGTGCAACTCCGGCTGTTAAGCAAGGCATGAATGACGACGCTGTTGCCGTCGCTTGGACGGTCAAGATAAAACTCCGAGAAAAATGGAAATTCTTCGCCCTGCTGAGAGGCCGTGCCAATCGCCAGCCCTCGAGCCGACAAGCCGTAGCGCATGCCGCGCCCGAGCGCACGGAAATAGCTGGCGCCCAGAAAGGAGATCAGCTCATCAAGGTAGTTCGGGCTGTTGAGCGCATAGTGCAGCCGAAACCCGGCAAAGCCGTTCGTTTGCTCAAGCGCGGTCGCAGGGAGTTCGTTGCCGCCAAAATCAAAAAGGTTTGGCGCATATCGCAGTTCGCGGGCTTTGCCCTCGGTGACGTCGAAAACCCGAACCGCATACTGGTAATAGAAGCCTGGATGAAAAAACTGCGCGGTGAACGGCGTCTCCCCCTGCCACAAGGCATCCTGTGGCCGATACCGAATGTCGTGATACTGCCGCTGATTCAAATCGCGCAGCGCCTGAGAGGCTGATTTGCGCGGCGCCTGAAACGGCTTGGCCGCCAACTGTTTCGCGCGCTCCCGAAGAATATCGAGCGAGAAGGGGCGCGGGTCGGCAAGGAGAGGTAACGCGGCCGCATTCATGACCGGCAAAGCTGCCAGTGCTGCGAGCGCAGCCAGAAATCGACGACGGTCTAGAGAAACACTGGGGACTGGGCTATCCGACATTGCAGCGGCGGCTCTTTATGTTGAGCAAGTTGAACTCATCTGATGCTCAAGAATAGTGCCACATAAAGCAAAAATCTTGCGCCGCCACATCTTTATTTTTGGACTCTGAATCTCCGCTGAACTTGGCAAACCACTGCCGGCG
>CAMCQE010000002.1 GCA_945876945.1 Klebsiella pneumoniae | reverse complement strand
GACACGGTTTTCAGCATGGACGGCGACCTTGCCCCTGTTCTCGAGCTCGCGGCAATCGCAAAAGCCCACAAGGTCCTGCCGATTTTCGACGACGCTCATGGCTTCGGTGTTATGGGTAACGGACGAGGCCTTATCCACGCGGCCGGGCTAACTCAGGAACAAGCGCCTCTGGTGGTCGTTACGTTTGGCAAAGCACTTGGTACCGCCGGCGCGGCAGTAATCGGTAGAGCAGACCTTGTAGAAAGTTTGCTGCAGAGGGCCAGACCATTCATTTACGACACGGCGATGCCGCCGCTGATTGCCGCCGCAACCCATCGCGCATTGCAACTCTTGGATGAAGATTCAAGTTTACTGCGCCGCTTGCACCAGAACATCGCCGCGTTTCAGTTTGCTATGGACGACGCCGGTCTGCCACCAACCGGATCCTCAACACCTATCCAACCGATCATGCTGGGTGGCGACGAACTTGCTCTGGCAACGGCAAACAAACTTCGCGAAGCAGGCTTTTACGTCCGCGCAATTCGGCCACCAACGGTGCCTGAAGGCACCTCGCGATTAAGAATTTGCCTGTCAGCTGCTCACACGGCCGACCAAATCTCCGGCTTGGTATTAGCGCTGAAGCGCCTGCTCCCGGCGAAGGACATCAAGGTTTGAAACATGATTGCTCTGGATAGAATCGCTGTCCGCCGTTCCTTTGACGCAGCGGCCCGCACTTATGACGCTCACGCCGCCCTGCAAAGAGAAGTTGCGGACCGCTTGCTGCAACGCCTCGATTTCATGCAGCTATCGCCTAAGCTGCTGATTGATTTGGGCGCAGGCACCGGCTACTGCGCGCGGCATCTTGAGACGCGCTACAGAAAGGCCTCTGTTTTACTGGCCGACCTCGCGCCCGGCATGTTGGTGGAAGCCCGCCGGCACCGCCGTTGGCGCTCACGGCAGCGATATGCCTGCGCCGATGCCGCCAGCCTGCCCGTCGCCGACGCCAGCTGTGACCTGATTATCTCCAGCCTCACCTTTCAATGGTGCGATGACCTCGTCGCGGTGCTGAAGGAATGTCGGAGAGCGCTTAAACCCGGCGGGCTTTTGCTGTTTTCGACCCTAGGGCCGGATACGCTGAAGGAACTGCGAAGTGCTTTTACCAGCATCGACTCCGCGCCACACGTCAACCGTTTTCTCGACATGCACATAGTGGGCGACGCGCTGATTCAGGCTGGCTTCAGCAGCCCGGTGCTCGAACGTGAAGACCTCACGGTCAACTACCCTGACGTCCTCACTTTGATGCGAGACCTACAGGGTATCGGCGCACGCAACAGTAACCAGGCCCGCCCCCGACACCTCGCTGGACGGGAAACCTTAAAAAAGCTCGGGCAGGCTTACGAGCGCTTTAGAGTTGACGCGGCCTTACCGGCAACTTACGAGCTAGTCTTTGGGCATGGTTGGGTCTCCCCGCAGGCCCGCCCCCAAGACGGCTCAAGTGTCTTCCCGATTAGTCGTCTGACGAGACGTTCTTGAGATGGACTGCTTTATTACCGGCACCGACACCGGGGCAGGCAAAACCTATGTCACCTGCGCCTTGCTGCAGGCGCTCTCGAATCGCGGTATCGCGGTGGCGGCGCTGAAACCCATCGCGGCAGGATTCGAATCTTATGGGACTGAACGCATCAACGAAGACGTTTATCGGCATCGTGCCAATGCGTCCGTCCCTCTGGACCCCGCGATTGCTAATCCTTACGCCTTCGAAGCCCCCACGGCGCCTCATCTCGCTGCCGCGCTGGAGGGCCAGCGGGTAGAACTTCCAGTTATCGAGCAGGCATTCGAGCGCGCCAAGCTAGCCACCGAAGTTCTTCTCGTCGAAGGCGTGGGAGGCTGGTGTCTCCCCGTTAATCCAGACCAAATGCAGGCGGATCTGGTACGACAGCTGCGCCTCCCGGTCGTGATGGTCGCTGGAATCCGATTGGGCGGCCTCAATCACAGCCTGTTAACCGCCCGCGCCATCGAGGCTGATGGCTGTGAACTGATCGGATGGGTCGCCAATATCGTAGATCCGACATATGTTTACGCTCGGCAAACCATCGATGCCCTACTTCCAAGAATCCGGGCCCCTTTGCTCGGACGGGTTATGTGGGGGACTGAAGAAGCTAACCGAGCGACGCATCAGGCCTTGGCCGATGCAACAGCCATGCTGTCGCGGCCACGGAACACCTGAGCTCCCCGGAGACCGGCGATGCTAGAGACCCTGCAGCAGGCGGCCACCGACCACACCGTCTGGGTGGCTCGACCCACGCGCTCCCTCACCTGGCCCGAGGCCAAACGCTGGCTATGTCTCATCTCTCTCATCCCGCTAGGCAGCGGCGTTCTGTTCCTCTGGTTCGGTGCGCCCTTCGTCCTCCCGTTTGCCGGCTTGGAGATAGCCCTGCTGTGGACAGCGTTTTACTACGTGCATTGGCAGGGCCAATGGCGCGAAGTCATCCATCTTTCAACGCGCTCTCTTGTGATAGAGCGCGGTCGCCATATGCCTACCGAGCGTGAGGAATTCGACCCCGCCTGGGTGCAGGTCGAACTCGCCCAGCATGGACGGTGGCGCTCCAGCAGCCTTTTATTGCGCTCTCACGGCCGCTTCACGGAGCTCGGCAGCTTCCTGACCGACGGCGAGCGCCAGACATTAGCGAAAGCCCTGATTAACGCTCTTAGGAAAAGTCGTTAGAATGCGCCGTCAAGCGTGGGAGAAACCCACCGAAACCGTAAGTGACTGGGCAAGCCCGAAGCCCCGACCCTGCAAGAATTCAAATAGAAGATGAGGAAAAGATTAATGACAACCTCAGCAATCCGACGCGGCGCCCGCGGTCTGGCAGCTGTACTGGCTATGGTGCCACTCGTTGCAAGCGCAGACTGGAACCAACTCAATCTCACCCGCGGCGTGACCCCCTACAGTGAAGAGGTCTACCAACTCCACATGCTCATGCTGTGGGTCTGCGTGATCACCGGTATCGGTGTGTTTGGTGTCATCTTCTACTCCATTATCAAGTTCCGTAAATCCAAAGGGGCGGTGGCCGCGCAGTGGCATGAGAACACGCTTGTCGAGTTTCTTTGGACGGCAGTGCCTGCCGTAATTCTGGTCGTCACGGCAATTCCCGCGACCAAGGCGTTGGTCATGATGGAAGACGTGGCGCGCTCCGATATGACCATCAAAGTCACGGGGTATCAGTGGCGCTGGCGCTATGACTACGTGAATGAGGGTGTATTCCTGTATAGCGGTCTGGCCCGCACCAGCGACGTTGCCCGCCAGCTGAATTCCGGCATCGATCCTAAAACTGTCGATAACTATCTTCTTGAAGTCGACCGCGAACTGGTAGTGCCGGTGGGTCGCAAAATCCGCTTCCTGACGACAGCTTCCGATGTTATTCATGCGTGGTGGGTGCCGGCGCTGGGCTGGAAACGCGACGCCATTCCTGGCTACATCAACGAATCATGGGCGCTGATCAAAGAGCCAGGCGTTTATCGAGGCCAATGTGCTGAACTGTGTGGTAAGGACCATGGGTTTATGCCGATCGTCGTCCGCGCGCTGCCGGAAGCCGAATACAAGACATGGTTAGAAAAGGCCAAGGCCGAGCAAGCCCCGAAGACCGCCGACGGCGGACCGGCGCCAGGGGTTTCTGTCGCGACAGCCCAGTAGCGCTGGCGCCCAGGCCAACCGAACAACTCTAAAATCACTGATTGAGGATTAACTCATGAGCGAGGCAGCAGCCCACCACGATGTCCACCACGAACACCATGCCACCGGCATGATGCGTTGGTTGACGACGACGAACCATAAAGACATCGGTACGATGTACCTCATCTTTTCGCTGGTCATGTTCTTCATCGGCGGCGCGATGGCGATGATCATCCGGTTGGAATTGTTCCAGCCGGGCCTTCAGTTCGTGAACCCGCAGTTCTACAACTCGATGGTAACCATGCACGCGCTGGTGATGATTTTCGGCGCTGTGATGCCAGCATGGACGGGCTTCGCCAACTGGCTGGTACCCCTGATGATCGGCGCGCCTGATATGGCGTTGCCTCGGTTGAACAATTGGAGCTTCTGGATTTTGCCGTTCGCCTTCACGTTGCTGCTCGGCACCCTCTTCATGCCGGGCGGTGCGCCGGCCGGCGGCTGGACCATGTATCCCCCGCTGGTCCTGCAGACAGGCGAAGCTTTCCCCTTCCTGATCTTCGCCGTGCATTTCATGGGTGCGTCGTCCATCGCCGGCGCCATCAACATCATCGCCACCGTCTTCAACATGCGTGCGCCGGGCATGACGCTCATGAAGCTGCCGCTGTTTGTGTGGACCTGGATCATCACCGCGTTCTTGCTCATCGCCTCGATGCCGGTACTGGCCGGCGCGGTCACGATGTTGTTAACCGATAAATTCTTCGGCACTTCCTTCTTTAGCGCTGCCGGCGGCGGCGACCCGGTGATGTTCCAGCACATCTTCTGGTTCTTCGGACACCCCGAGGTTTACATTTTGATCCTGCCTGCGTTCGGCATTGCGTCGGCCATCATCCCCACCTTTGCGCGCAAGCCACTCTTCGGCTATAGCTCGATGGTGTACGCCGCCGCTGCCATCGCGTTCCTCTCGTTTATCGTGTGGGCACACCACATGTTCACGGTGGGAATGCCGCTGGCAGGTGAATTGTTCTTCATGTACGCAACCGTGCTGATCGCCGTCCCCACGGGCGTAAAAGTGTTCAACTGGGTTGCCACCATGTGGCAGGGGTCCATGACCTTCGAAACCCCGATGCTCTTCGCAATCGGCTTCGTGATTCTATTCACGATCGGCGGCTTCTCCGGGCTGATGCTCGGTGTGACCCCGGTGGATTTCCAGTACCACGATACCTATTTTGTGGTTGCCCACTTCCACTACGTACTCGTGACCGGCGCTGTCTATGCTTTGATTGCCGGAGCCTATTTCTGGTTGCCGAAGATGACCGGACACATGTACGACGAGAAACTCGGCAAGCTGCACTTTTGGCTGTCGACGATCTCGGTCAACGTGCTGTTCTTCCCGCAACACTTCCTTGGCTTGGCCGGCATGCCCCGTCGTATCCCTGACTACGCGGTTCAGTTTGCGGACTGGAACATGGTGTCGAGTATCGGCGGGCTCGTGTTCGGCGTCTCCCAATTGCTGTTCGTGATTGCTATCGTGAAGTGCATTCGGGGCGGCGAAAAAGCCTCGGCTCAGGTTTGGGAAGGCGCACATGGTCTGGAGTGGACGCTCCCGTCGCCGGCGCCCTATCACACCTTCTCCGAGCCCCCGCCGGCTGCCAGCATTGAAGGCGGCATGCGCTAATCCGTAGCACCCCAATGCCAAAGCCAGCAAGCCTGCCCCCGCGGGACCGCCAACAGCGTAGCGCCGTTAAAACAGCGCTGCTGCTGGCGGTGGTCGCCTTCGGCTTTTACATCGCTTTCGTCCTGACCAGGTTTTAAGGCGTGGAAAGCACTAGCCTGCACAAAACGGCCAATCGCAAGCTCGTCAGGCAACTGGTGTTGTTAACGGCCATGATGTTTGGGTTCGGATATGCGTTGGTGCCCCTGTATAACGTCTTCTGCGAGGTCACGGGCATCAATGGCAAAACAGGCCGCTTGAGTCAGACCCAAGCGGCAACTCTCGCGCCCGATAAGACCCGTGAAATTACCGTCGAATTTGTGACCAACGTTAGTACGGGTTTGCCGTGGAATTTCCGGCCGCTGCAGGAGAAAATCGTGGTCAATCCTGGTGTGTTAACCACGGTTTCCTTCACGATGCGCAACCGAGCAAACTATGGAATCGTCGGTCAGGCGATACCAAGCCTTGCGCCGCAAACCTCGGCGCGATACTTCAGTAAGACAGAGTGCTTCTGCTTCGCCCGCCAACCGCTAGCGGGTGGTGAAGAAAAGACCGTCCCGGTGCGATTTATCATCGACCCCAAAATCCCGGCAGACGTTGACCGGGTAACATTGTCGTACACGTTTTTTGAAGCGCCGAAGGTGGCTGAACCGACGGCTGCTGTGAAAGGGAGCGCACCGAACACCTAAAGTGCGGGCGCAATAGAAAAGCTAAGCAATTAAACTTGATTGAGAGAACAGCTATGGCCACAGCCCACGCCCACTATTACGTCCCGGATTCCAGCCGCTGGCCAATCCTTGCGACTATCTCCATTTTCGTTATTTTCTATGGTGGTGCGCTGACTTTGAACCACCACTCCGGGGGCGCAATCACGCTCGGCGTGGGTTTTCTGGCTTTGTTTGCGACCCTTTTCGGTTGGTTCGGTGATGTCATTCGCGAGAGCGAAGGGGGGCGTTACGGGCAATGGGAAGACGTTAGTTTCCGCATGGGAATGATGTGGTTCATCTTCTCCGAAGTCATGTTCTTCGCCGCATTCTTCGGCGCCCTGTTTTACTCGCGGGTGCTTTCCGTTGAGTGGTTGTCTGGCGCGGGCGCTAAGGCAGCCACCCACGAATTCTTGTGGCCGCATTTTCTGGCCGACTGGCCGTTGCTGACGCTGCCCAGTGATTACGGCTATACCGTTGCTAAAGAGGTTATTCCTGCCTGGGGGCTACCAGCACTGAACACGGCGATTCTGCTGACGTCCGGTGCTACGGTGACCTGGGCGCACTGGGGTCTTAAGGTGAACAAGCGAGCTCACCTTATCGTTGGTTTGGCTTTGACCGTCGCGTTGGGGTCCCTTTTTGTCTACCTTCAGGCCATCGAGTATCACCATGCCTATAGCGAGCTGGGTCTCACGCTGAACTCCGGCATTTATGGGGCGACGTTTTTCCTCCTGACCGGCTTCCACGGTTTTCACGTGACCTTGGGCACAATCATGCTCGCGGTGGTTCTGCTCCGCTCTATGCGAGGTCATTTCACGGAAGAACACCACTTCGCCTTTGAGGCCGTGGCGTGGTACTGGCACTTTGTGGACGTGGTCTGGATCGGGCTGTTTATCTTCGTTTACTGGCTCTAAACCCAGATTCTGACCGGCTCTACCAAAAGGGCGCTCATACGAGCGCCCTTTTTTGTCTCTATCGAAAAACCGCTTTCGCTTTTAATGGGGTTTGATGATCCCTAGGGCGGCAAGCACCATAAGCACGATAAACAACGTAATAGACAGACCGACCCGCAACGTGAGTGCCTTCACGGTGCCAGTGCCCGAGCCCTTACTGCGGAACAAACTCACAAATGCGCTGCCCAACGTCACGATGATAGTGACCAGCATGGCCACAACAAAAAAGCGTATATACGGGTGCCCTTCCATATGAATGCAACTACCTTGGTAATCAAAACACGTTGGCACTGTAATCGCCTGCCGCCCGATCGGCAAAGTGAGTCTGGTCATGGCGCTTAAACGACGCGGCCTGTGGGGGACCTTCGCGTTCGGTGCGGTCTTGGTCGGGCTATTGGTTCGGCTTGGGCTCTGGCAACTGGATCGCGCCCAGGAAAAGCGCCTTTTGTACGCCCAATACACTGCCGTTGCTCATGCCTCGGCGTTGCCCATTGAGGCTACTTCGTCTGCAGAACTCACGAAGCAATTGTGGCGGCCCGTGACAGTGACGGGTCAATATCTCCCAAAGTCCCTCTTGCTGGATAACAGAGTCCGGGATGGCATTGTTGGCTACGAAGTTCTCAACCCTTTTCGGTTGGACGATGCTCGCATCGTGCTAGTAGACCGCGGATGGATCAAAGCGCCGGATTTGCGTAGCGAGTGGCCGTCCGTGCTCGTGCCATCGACTACCGAAGTCCTTAGCGGGCGGCTCGCCCCCTCGCCGAGTACCGGCATCCGCATCAGCAACACCGCGCTCATCGAACCCGGGCCCTCGGGCATGTGGCGCACGCAGTCCATCGATTTCCCGGCACTCTCCGCCGCCCTGTCAGTCAAGCTCGAGCCCTTTCTCGTGTTGCTAGATGAAGAAACCGGCCCCGGATATGACCGTCGCTGGACCTTGCCCGTCGCGGATGATGGAAAACATCAGGCCTACGCCGTGCAGTGGTTCACAATGGCCGCGTGCGTTCCCCTCCTGCTGGCCTATTGGGTCCGGCGCTCCAGCGACTCTTCCTCAACCGAGGTCTCCTGACATGGCAACCGCATCTGCGTCACTCGCCCGCAACCGCACCACGCTGGTACTTATCTTTGCGATGTTTGTCACGCCAGTGGTGCTGGCCTGGCTGCTTGCCAACGGTTACATCGATCTGCCGGGGGACAAGCGCCTGAACCATGGTGCTCTCATTTCGCCGCCCATCGACCTGCGCACCTATCCTGATACCCCCGCTATGGGCGCCTTGCGTGGCCTTCCACCTGCGGATTGGGCTATGGTCTATGTCGACCCTGACGCTTGCGCAGAGGCTTGCGCGCGCGCTCTTCGGGAGCTAGCGGTTATCCGAACCGTGATCGGTAACGACGGCACGCGAGTTTCCGTCTTTGGATTAGTCGCTAAAGATGCGGCCCTTTCAGACCCGAAGCTTCCCCGGATTCTGATCGACCCAGCCAGCGTCACCGCGCTGGGCAAAGATCTCGCTAGCCGGGGCCAGGAAGTCAAACTGCCACTGATCGCGTTTCTCGACTGGCGGGGTCAATTGATGATGCATTTCCCCCCTGACGCCCCGCCCGCCGCAATCAAGGAAGATCTCCGCCGCTTACTTCGCGCCTCAGCCATCCGGTGACCAAGATGCTTAAGACCTACCGTGCCCTAGCGTTCATCCTGCCGCTGCTCGCGCTGCTCGTGGTGACCAAGGGGGCCTATGTTCGACTTACCGACGCTGGCCTCGGCTGTCCCGATTGGCCGGGCTGCTACGGGCAAATTCTGGTCCCTAAAGCCGCTGCCGATGTCGCCGATCCGGCCCACCTCGCAGCGCGCCCCCTCGAAACGGGCAAGGCCTGGCTGGAAATGATCCATCGCTACATGGCCTCGGCCCTGGGGCTGCTGATTCTCGTGATGGCTAGCCTCGTTTGGTGGATCCGGAAATCGTCCTCTGCCGGCAGTGTGATGGCCTATTGGCTGGTGCCGCTGGTGTGTTTTCAGGGCGCGCTTGGCATGTGGACCGTGACGCTACTCTTAAAGCCTTTCATCGTGACAGCCCATCTTTTAGGCGGAATCACTACGTTTGCCTTCCTGTGCTGGAACTTCTGGGTGGCTAGAGTTCCCCACGCGACGAGAATAGGCCAGCGCCTGTGGCTGTTCACCGTTTTCACGATAGTCGTGCTGGCGCTGCAAATTTTCCTCGGGGGTTGGACCAGCACAAATTATGCGGCGCTTGCCTGCACAGATTTTCCCACCTGTCAGGGCAGTTTTTGGCCCAACATGAACCTTCACGATGCTTTTGTGCTGTGGCGCGGGCTGGGCGTGAATTACGAGTTCGGGGTTCTCGATACGCCCGCCCGCACGGCTATCCATTTTGTCCATCGTCTCTGGGCGATCGTAACTGCCGGTGTCGTAATCGCATTGGCGCTGGCGGCCTTGCGCGACGGGAGCGCCGCCGGGCGCCAAATTGGGTCGTGTATACTCGCCTTGCTCTGTTTGCAGGTCGCCCTCGGCGTCATCAACGTCATCGGCGGCTTGCCCTTGTTGGTGGCGGTGATGCATAACGGCACTGCGGCCCTGCTTATGGGGAGCCTCGTAACGCTCCTCTATTTTTCCACGCGGCCTCAGAACTTTAGCGATTCAAACCGATGACCAACCTCACTGCGGATGTTTCGGCCAGCCCCTCGTGGCGCGATTACCTTGCTTTGTGTAAACCGCGGGTGGTGGCGCTGATCGTCTTCACGGCGCTGATCGGCATGCTGTTGGCCTCGCCGACGCTGGTGCCGATTGACCGCTTGTTAATCGCCAATTTGGGAATCGCGCTCGCTGCCGCTTCTGCGGCGGCTATCAATCATGTCGCCGAGCATCGCATTGATGCGCTGATGGCCAGAACTAAAAACCGGCCGCTACCGCAAGGCGAACTCAACATCCGCCAGGCGTTTATCTTCGCGCTCGCGTTGGGACTGCTTTCCATGTATCTGCTGGTCGCGTTCATTAACGTGCTGACCGCAGTTCTCACCTTCCTCTCGCTGATTGGCTACGCGGTGATCTACACCATGTACCTGAAGCACGCGACGCCCCAAAACATCGTCATCGGAGGCGCCGCCGGTGCCGCGCCGCCGGTGCTCGGCTGGACTGCCGTTACTGGTACTTTGGATCCGCACTCCCTGCTGCTTTTTTTGATTATTTTCGCTTGGACGCCGCCGCACTTCTGGGCCTTGGCCGTTTATCGCCGAGAGGACTATGCCAATGCCGAAATCCCGATGCTGCCTAACACCCACGGTGCGGCATTCACCCGCTTGCACGTGCTGCTTTATACGATCCTGCTGATAGCCGTCACGCTGCTGCCATTCGCCACTTATATGTGCGGGCCAATTTATCTGGCAGGGGCAATGGCGCTAAATGCGGTCTTTCTGTACTACGCGGTTCGCATGCAGTTTGACGACAGCGATGCGCTGGCCTACGCCACGTTCAAGTACTCGATTGTGTACCTGACCTTGCTTTTTGTGGTGCTGTTTATAGACCACTACTGGCCGCTGGCTCATGCGGCTTTCTTCGCGCCTGCACCGTGATGAGAGGGATGCCCCTCATCACGGCGAATGCCTTACGGGGTGAGTAGCAGATTCCGTAAATCGCCGCCGAGCGCCTTCCGCAAGGTCCCAAAGGCCTGATTCTCGATCTGCCGGACCCGCTCAGCCGAAATCGAGTACTTCCGCGCCAAATCTTGCAGGGTTTGTTTGGGCTCCTGCAGCCAGCGCGAGGCCACGATGTCGCGACTCCGGTCGTCCAGTCTGCGTAAGGCCTGCGCCAGACGCTCTGTACCGTCCTGAATCTCTTCTACCGCTTCCAGCTGACGAGAGGGTTCAAAACGCATGTCCGCCAGATAATTCGCCGGCGCCGGATCGTCCTCCCCGTCCTCTATCGAGACGTCGAACGCCTGATCGTGGGCGCTCATGCGCTCTTCCATCAGCAGCACGGTTTTGGCGTCTACCCCAAGCTCGCTGGCAATAACGTCCGCTTCCTGATGACTCAACCAGCCGGAACGCTTCTTGGCGCTACGCAGGTTGAAGAACAGTTTGCGCTGCGCCTTGGTGGTGGCCACTTTAACGATACGCCAGTTTTTGAGAATGAATTCATGGATTTCTGCCCGCACCCAGTGCACGGCAAAAGACACGAGTCGCACGCCAACGCCGGGATCAAAGCGCTTCACCGCCTTCATCAATCCGATGTTGCCTTCCTGAATCAGGTCGCTGTGCGCCAAGCCGTAGCCCAGATAGCCGCGCGCTACCTTCACCACAAAGCGTAGGTGCGACAGTACGAGTCGGCGTGCGGCGGCCAAGTCGTCTTCTTCTCGATAACGGAGTGCGAGTGAGCGTTCTTCGTCCTCGGTGAGTAAGGGCACGCGCCCGACAGCGTCGATGTACGCTTCAAGCGAGCCTACCGTGGTCGGTAAATCGAGAGCATGGGTCATTGTTATGCCTCCTTGATGCAAAAAGTTTAGCACTCGACTAGGTAGAGTGCTAAGCCCTTTCGCGGTTCCGTGAGGGAGGTCAAACAATTTCCTCGTCTAGTCCGAATCGGCCTCCGTGCTTCCCAGCAAGGCATCGACAAAATTGGCTGCGGAGAAGGTTTGAAGATCGTCCTGTTGTTCGCCAACCCCAATAAAACGCAGCGGCAGCTTCAGGGCATCGGCGATGGCAAACACGATGCCGCCCTTCGCCGTGCCATCCAGCTTGGTCAAGATGACCGCGCTCAGGGGCGCTGTTTCATTGAATATCCGCGCTTGCTGTAGCGCGTTCTGCCCCATGGTGGCATCGAGCACCAACAAGGTTTCGTGCGGCGCATCCGGGTTCTGTTTAGCGAGCACCCGCCTGATTTTCCCCAGTTCGTTCATCAATCCGCCCTGGGTGTGGAGCCGACCAGCGGTATCCGCCAGCAAGACATCACAACCACGGGCAAGGGCGGCGGAGTACGCATCGAAAATCACCGAGGCCGGGTCCGCGCCAGGGCCCTGTGCGACCACCTGAATGCCGAGCCGCTCACCCCAGGTTTTCAATTGCTCAACGGCAGCAGCTCGAAAAGTGTCGCCAGCGGCAAACATCACTTTGTGCCCCTCGGCCTGAAGATGCCGTCCCAATTTCGCGATGGTGGTGGTCTTGCCCACTCCGTTCACGCCGACGACGAGAATCACGAACGGCACGCCGAGATTCGGCGGGATTTGCAGCGGCTGTTGCACGGCGGTCAGCGAGCGAACCATTTCCGCGCGGAGCAGATCAATAAGCGGCTGGCTTTCGCGTCCAGCCTGATGCCGCACGGTGGCCATGATCTGGCTGGTCACGGACACCCCGACGTCGGCTTCAAGCAACGCGTTTTCGAGGGCTTCCAACGAGGAGGCATCAATAGGTTCCCGGCGACCCAACAGGCGACCGAGACGATTGAGCAGGCTATCCCTGGTGCGGGCTATGCCTTCGCGCAAACGCTTGAACATGGGAAATCCACGCTATCTAGAGAGATTCCGGAAACAGGCGCCGGCACCGCCGCGCCAGCGGTAAGTTGGGTATGCTACCACCCACCGAGCAGATAAATCCGCCGCCTGCCGCGGCCATTGTGGACTTCAGCATTGATAACAAAGCCAGGCCTTTTTCTCGCCGTGTGCGCGACCAGCATCTCGTTTGCGGCTGCTGCGGCCACTCATGAATTCAAGCTCGAAAACGGCCTGAAAGTGATTGTGCAGGAAGACCACCGGGCCCCCGTTGCGGTGTTTCAGGTTTGGTACCGCGTCGGTGCAAGCTACGAGCAAGACGGCGCCACCGGGCTGTCGCATGCGTTGGAGCACATGATGTTCAAGCGCACTAAAACACTCGCGACGGGCGAATTCTCCCGCCTGATCGCCGCGCACGGTGGCCGCGAAAACGCCTTCACGACCCTCGATTACACCACCTACTTCCAGCAGTGGTCGGCCGACAATCTTGAATACAGCTTTCGGCTCGAAGCCGACCGCATGCGGAATCTGGAACTCGACGCCAAGGAGTTCGAGAACGAGCGCAAAGTGATACTGGAAGAACGTCGGATGCGCACCGATGACAACCCCCAGGCGCTGGCAGGCGAGGCCACGGCGGCCGCGATCTGGCAAACCAGCCCCTACCGGCAACCCGTGATTGGCTGGGCCGCCGACATCACCAATCTTCAGCTATCCGATCTGCGCGCGTGGTACGAGCGCTGGTATGCGCCGGCGAACGCCACGGTGGTAATCGTCGGCGATGTCGACCCGGCCACCATGCGGCAACTCGCCGAACGCTATTTCGGGCCGCTGCCCAAGCTTGAAGTGAAACCGCCGGCGCCGCGGCCTGAAGTGCCCCAGCGCGGCGAAAAGCGTCTGCAGTTCAGGGATGACAAAGTGCGCGTGCCTTCGCTCACGATTGCCTTTAAAGCGCCGGCAATGACGCAGGTTGGTCGGTCCGGGCCGGATGGCACCAAGGTTGAGGAGTGGGAAATCTATGCGCTCGAAGTGCTTGCTGCCGTGCTGGATGGCGGGAGTAGCGCCCGCTTTTCGCGGCATCTGCTGCGCGGAAAGCAGCTAGCGGCATCTGCCTCTGCCAGCTATTCGGCCCTGTCCAGACTGGAAGACCTTTTTTCTCTGGACGGGACCCCGCGCGAAGGCGTCTCGCTGGAGCAGCTGGAAGCCGCCATGCATGAGGAAATCCTTGAAATCCAGCGCCAGCCCCCGACCGCAGAAGAACTGGCGCGAGTGAAAACCCAGGTCCGGGCGCAGACCATCTACCAGCAGGATTCCCTGTTCTATCAGGCGATGACCATTGGCGCCCTGGACGCCGTCGGCCTGCCTTGGCAACTCAAAGACCGTTATGACGCCGCGATCGCTGCCGTGACCCCAGCGCAGGTGCAGGCGGCGGCGAAGAAGTATCTCGTCAGCGAGCGCTCAACCGTTGCCTGGCTGTCTCCCGTAGAGGCGGCGCCATGATGCGGCGTCTGGTTGGTCTTTTACTTTTGCTGGTTCTTACCCCGACCAGCCTTGCCATGGCACCCATTCAGCGCTGGCAAACTGCGAACGGTGCGCGGGTCTACTTCGTCCCGGCCCCCGAAGTGCCAATGCTTGATGTGCGAGTGGTGTTTGCCGCCGGGAGCGCCCGGGATGGTGATAACCCGGGCCTCGCGACGCTCACCGCCGCGATGCTCGATGAAGGGACTGAAAGCCTCAAAGCCGACGATTTCCACGCCGCGATGGAAGCCACCGGCGCCAATTTTGGCGCCGGCAGCGGACTCGAAATGGCGTCCCTGTCCTTGCGCACGCTGAGCGAGGCCGCCAGCCGGGATGCCGCTTACGCCTTGCTGGCGGCGGTGCTTCGGCAGCCACGGTTTAGCGCGGAGCCTTTCGCCCGCCAACGGAGCTTGCTGGTGTCTGGTTTGCAAAGCGAACAGGAGTCACCGGGTGCGATAGCCGACCACGCTTTCATGCGTGCGCTGTACGGACAGCATCCCTTTGGTTCCCCTGGCGCTGGCACGCTGGCATCGGTGAAAGCTATTTCTCTGCCAATGGTCAAAGCGTTCTACGGCCGCTATTTCGTGGCGACCAACGCGCTCCTGATTTTTGTGGGCGATGCCTCCCGCGCCGAGATTGAGCGGCTGGCCGAACAACTCAGCCAGGCCTTGCCCGCCGGCGCGCCGGCCCCGCCACTGCCCGTGGTGCACCCGCAGCCAGCCTCCGCGCAGCACATCGCGTTTGATTCGGCCCAAACTCATGTGTTGCTGGGCGAGCTGGGGACCGCCCGCGGTGACCCCGACCACTTCGCGCTTATCCTTGGCAACCACGTGCTGGGCGGCAATGGCGTGGTGTCGGTGCTGTTCAAGGAAGTACGCGAAAAACGCGGTCTTTCGTACAGCGTGAACAGTCACTTCGAACCTTTGGGCCTGCGCGGTCCGTTCACCGCCAGCCTGCAGACCCGCGGCGAACAGCGGGCAGAAGCAGTGGCGTTGCTGCGGCGTGAAATCGCCCTTTTCGTCGACAACGGGCCCGACCCCAAAGCGCTGGAGGAGGCGCGGCAAAACCTGTTAGGCGATTTCCCGCTCCGCCTCGACGGCAACGGCAAGATTCTCGACAACCTCACGATGATGGCGTTCTACGGCCTTCCGCTCGACTACCTCGATACCTGGCGCGACAACATCAAGGCGGTCACCCTGGCCGAGGTGCGCGTGGCCCTCAAGCGTCATCTCCATCCTGAGGCCATGACCCTGGTGACCGTGGGTCGAGAGCCTCCCAAGGCCGGAACGCCAGCTCTCCCATGAAGCGACAGCCGAGCCACAAGCCGCCGCCCGACGCGGGCAAGGTGCGGATCATCGGTGGCCTATGGCGCGGGCGCCGGGTGGCAGTGCCGCCGATCGCGGCGGTCAGGCCGTCCGCCGACCGGGTGCGCGAAACCCTGTTCAATTGGCTGAACGCGCGCCTTCCCGGAGCGCGCTGTCTGGACCTTTTCGCAGGGACCGGCGTGCTAGGGTTTGAAGCGCTGTCCCGGGGCGCGGGCCATGTCACCTTGCTTGATAACGATCTGGGCGTGATCCAGCATCTAACGACCACCCGCCAGTTGCTGACGGCTGACCACGCGGAGATCCTTCGTTATGATGCGTTAACGTGGTTGCGCCAGCATCAGCCGGTCGCCTATGACGTCGTCTTTGTAGACCCCCCTTTCGCCGCCGGTCTGGGCGAGCAAATCTTGGCCGAACTCAGCCGGGGATGGGTTACCGCAACGGGCGTGGTATATCTGGAAGCCCCTGTTGCGCCGTCGCCGAGTCCCCAGTGGACCTGCCTGCGGCAGGGACATACCAAACAGGTGGTGTACACCCTTCTCGCGCCCACGGGCGCCTCAGCGAATCCGAACGGAGAACCATAAGTGGGCAACAGGGCGATTTATCCGGGGACTTTCGACCCCATCACCAATGGCCATATCGACATCGTTGCCCGCGCGTCGCGTTTGTTCGGGAAAGTCATTGTGGCGGTCGCCGCCAGCACTTCCAAAAACACCGCCTTCTCGACGGACGAGCGGGTCGACCTCGCCCAGCGGGTGCTCACGCCGTACGCGAACGTTGAGGTGCATCGCTTTGAGGGGCTGCTCGCAAACTTTGTTCGGCAATGGGACGCCGTCGCCGTCCTGCGCGGCTTGCGCGCGGTCTCCGATTTTGAATACGAATTCCAGCTTGCCGGTATGAACAAACATCTGGTGCCGGAAGCCGACACCATCTTCATGCCGACCCGCGAAAACTACTCCTACATTTCTTCCTCGCTGATTCGCGAAATTGCCTCTCTGGGCGGCGAAGTTGGCGAGTTCGTGCACCCGATCGTGCGCGAAGCGCTGGCCGAGCGTCTGGGCAAACGCGCCATCAAGAAGTAAGTCACCCAGATGGCGTTGCGCATCACCGACCAATGCGTGA
The DNA here is from genome assembly GCA_945876945.1 of Klebsiella pneumoniae. Classification (GTDB taxonomy): domain Bacteria; phylum Pseudomonadota; class Gammaproteobacteria. Next base: position 67,445 of record CAMCQE010000002.1, on the reverse strand, counting down.
ACTGCGACGTCTGCGAGCCTGAATGCCCCAACGAAGCGATCTTCGAGGGGCCTGAGCATTACGAAATCAACCCGTCCCGCTGCACGGAGTGCGTCGGTCACTTTGACCGACCACAGTGCGTGCAAGTCTGCCCGGTCGACTGCATTCCGCGCGACCCGGCCTATCCTGAAACCGAGGCCGAGCTGCAGGCCAAATATGAGCGCCTGACGGCGGCACCCTGACGCCAGATCCGGCCGAGGAGACCGCGCGATGATGTTCCGCAAACCACGATGGCTCGCCCTGCTGGGCCTGCTGTTGCTACCCCTCCCTTCGGCTCACGCCCGCGAGTTGCCGCTGGCGCCGGGTCAGGCCGCCGTCGCGTCTGCGCATCCGCTGGCGACCGCCGCCGGCCAGGAGATCCTGCAAGCAGGCGGCAATGCCTTCGACGCTGCGGTCGCGGTGGCGGCGGCGCTGGCGGTGGCCGAGCCTTATTCCTCCGGCCTTGGTGGCGGTGGCTTCTTCCTGCTTCACGACGTTAAGCGCGGCCGCGAGATCATGCTCGACGCCCGCGAGACGGCACCTGCCGCCGCCACTCGCGACATGTTTCTCGACGCCGCCGGCAATGTCGTGCCGGGCCTGTCGCTCAACGGTGCGAAGGCAGCCGCCATCCCCGGCTTGCCAGCGGCCTTGGTGGAAGTCAGCGAACACTATGGGCAATTGCCGCTGGCCCGGGTGCTCGCCCCCGCCATCCGGATTGCGCGGGAAGGGTTCCTCGCGACCGAGCGTTACCGCGTGATGGCCGGCGTGCGTCGGGATGTTCTGCGTAAGGACCCCACCAGTGCCGCCATTTTTCTGCAGGCCAACGACGTTCCGGCGCCCGGCCAGCGGCTGCCGCAACCGGCCCTCGCGCGGACGCTGGAGGCCATTGCGACGCACGGCAAAGACGGTTTCTATGCGGGCGATGTTGCCCGCTTGCTGGTGGCGGGTGTTCGCGCTGCGGGCGGCCTGTGGACGATGGAAGACCTCGCCGCCTATCGGGTGAAGGAGCGCACGCCGGTGGTCGGCAGCTTTCACGGGATCCGCATCGTCTCCGCCCCGCCGCCGTCTTCAGGAGGCGTGGCGCTGATTGAAGCGCTTAACGTGCTGGAACCCTACGACCTGCCGGCGCTGTCCAAGCCCGCCCGCACCCACCTCATCATTGAGGCGATGCGTCGCGCTTACCGCGACCGCGCCGAATATCTGGGCGACCCGGATTTTGTCCAAGTGCCGGTCGCCAATTTGATTAATAAAGACCATGCCAAGGAAGTTAGCGCCAACCTGTCGCTCACCGCGGCCACACCCAGCAGCGCGCTGCGGCCTATCACCCCGCCGGCGCAGGGCGACCACACGACGCATTTGTCGGTGCTCGATGCCGAGGGCAACCGGGTGGCTGCGACGCTGAGCATCAACTACCCCTTTGGCAGCGCCTTCACGCCGCCCGACACCGGGGTTTTGCTGAATGACGAAATGGACGATTTCTCGTCCAAACCGAACGCGCCCAATGGCTACGGTCTGGTGGGGGTTGAAGCCAATGCAATAGCACCGGGTAAGCGCCCGCTTTCATCCATGACCCCTACTTTCCTCGAGGCGCCTAATCGCATTGGTATTCTGGGGACGCCGGGCGGCAGCCGGATTATCTCCATGGTGCTGCTTGGCGTGTTGTCGTTCAGCGACGGTCTCGCGCCCGCAGACTGGGTCGCAGTGCCGCGCTTCCATCATCAATATCTGCCGGATGAAGTGCTCTATGAGCCGGCCGCGATGGATGCGGCGATGCAGGCCGAATTGAGCAAGCTAGGGCACAAGCTCAGCCGCTCCGATCGCGACTACGGCAACATGCAGGCCATCCTTTGGGACCGCGATCATCGGGCCGTGAGTGCGGCTTCCGATCCGCGCGGCGAAGGCACGGCCGCCGTGTTAGTGGTCGCGCCGCGTTAGTCTGCGCGCGCCGGGTCCGCCGGCAGCAGGGCGGCGCCGAGAACTAACAGGCCGGCGGCCACTAGCGACGGCACGGCGAAACCACCGGACCATACCGCCAGCCGACCCGCAAAAAAGGGCCCTAGCCATTGGCCGCTGCCGAACGCGGTGGTCATCCAGCCCATGGCGGCATCTGCCGAAGGGCCAGCCGCGGTGCGGGCCGCATTGAGAATCAGCGCGGTGATGGACAGAAAGGTCGCGCCGAGGCAGGCGCCCCCCAGCAGCAGACTCACGCTGTCGTGGCCGATGCCGGCCAGCAAGACTCCTACCGCTTCCACAATAAACGCCCCGCGCATCACCGCCATCAAGCCAAACCGGTTTGCCAAGCGGCGACCCAAGGGCACCGAAGGCGCCGCGCAGGCGCCTACCACCAGCCAGCACAGCGGCTCGAGGAAGGACGCACTGCCCCGCTGACGAGCCATCGCCACGATAAAGGTGGCGGTAACGACGTAACCAAAGCCGAGCAGGCCATAGGCGGCAATCAGGCGGCGTAGATGGGCGACGTTGCCGCTGGCCTGCGGCCTCTTGCCGGAGAGGGATGCCGCCGGGCGCAGGTTGGGCAGGCGCAGGAAGACGGGTAAGGCGATGCCGGCACAGACGAGCGCGCTAACCCCGAGCGCCCCCCACTGACCCGCCACCGACAAGCCCGCGCGGGTGGTTGCTTCAATCACCAGCACCGAAAGCACAATGCCGATCCCGACCCCAGGAAAGGGCGCGGTACTGAGCGCCGGTCGGCCACTCTGCGAAACGTAATCGATGACCAGCGCCGTGCCGATCACCATGCTGATGGCGCTCGCGGCCCCCGCCACCAGTCGCAGCACCAGCCAGGCACCATAGGTCCAGGGGTAGACGCCGAGCAGCGTCGTCAACGCGCTCGCCAGCAGCGCCCCGACCAGCCAATGGGCCCGGTTGGGGCGGCCGGCGATTTTGCCCGATGCCAGAGCGCCCAGCAGATAGCCGAGAAAATTAGCGCTCGCGATATCGCCGGCCTGCGCCAGACTCCAGCCCATCGCGTCCTGCATCCGGGGCAGGAGTGGCGTGTAGGCGAAGCGCCCGATCCCCATCACGCTGACCAGCACCAGCAAGCCGGCCACAACCGCCTGCGCCGGTGACGGCGACGCCCGCGTCATCGCTGGCAACGGGGGCAGAAGTAGCTTGCGCGCTGACCAATCACCCGTTGCGCAATGGGCGCTTCACCGCATTGCAGGCAAGGTTCGCCGGCGCGGTCATACACCCGCAGTTCATTGCGGAAATAACCCGGTTTGCCGTCGTCACGGGTGAAGTCCCGAAGGGTCGTTCCCCCGAACCCGATCGCCGCTTCCAACACCTCTTTCACCGCCACCACCAGTTTTGCGTAGCGCTCGCGACTGACCCGTCGGGCGGGGCGAGACGGATGAATCCCCGCGCGATGCAGCGATTCGCTGGCGTAGATGTTCCCCACGCCCACCACAATATGACCATCCATGAGGAAATTTTTGACCGCGCCGCTCCGTGTGCTCGCCAAGCCACTCAGGTACTCGGCGGTGAAGGTCGCATCCCACGGCTCCGGCCCCAGTTTCGACAGTAAGGGATGCGCCTCAGGCTCACCCGCTAGCCAAAGCATGAGCCCGAAGCGTCGGGGGTCGCGCAAGCGCAAACAGATCTGGCCGTCGAACTCGAGGTCGATGTGGTCGTGCGGTTTTACCGGGGTGTCGGGCGCGATGACCCGGAGCGAACCGCTCATGCCCAGATGCACCAGCAGGTGTCCGTGCGGAAATTGAAACAGCAGGTATTTGGCCCGCCGCCGCACGGTTTGCAGGACTTGTCCGGTCAGTATTTCAGCCAAATCAGGAGGGACTGGCTGGCGCATCCGATGCTCGCGCACCACCACCCGGCTCACGGTTCGGCCTTCGACATGCGGCGCCACGCCGCGACAGGTTGTTTCAACTTCGGGTAATTCAGGCACGACGACGCCACCAGAGCCAAAGGCCGTTGAGTAAGCAGGCGCCCGGCAGGGCGATGAGAAAAGCGCCGCCCATCACCCCGATTTGCCAGGGCGCGAGGTCAAGGCGTGAGTCCGGAGCAGAGACGGCATCGATCTCGACCAGCGTTTCGTTTGCCGCAAGCCATTCCACCAGCCGGGTGCCAAGCTCGCGGTTGCCTCCGTTGCCCAGGTAGGAATTGGAGAGGAAATCGCCGTCGCCTACCAGCACGATGCGTTGTGCCTGATGGCGCAACGCGAGCCCGAGCGTCAGCGGCCCGCGCAGGTCCTCGGCCGGATCGAAGCTCACCGCGGCTTTGAGTGAGGAGCGCTCGCCCCAGGCCCCGGTATTGCTGACAAACAAAGGGGCCGGCTGCCACCCGGGCAGCGCCTTTACCACCAGTGGGGTGGCATGCGGCAGCAGGGCCGTGGCGTTAAAGCGGCCCAGCGCTGGGTGCGTTTCATAGTGCGAGACCAGCGCCATCGCCGGGTCATCAATGCCCATGGCCTGCGCGCCCGGATCGATCACGGTGCGGCCGGTGAGCGTAATCCCGAGGCTCGCCGCCAGCGTTTGCAGCGAACCGGGCACTTCCGGTTCCAACAACCACAGCAGGGCGCCGCCGCGCGCCAGATAGCGCTGGATCACGGTGATTTCGCCGGGCAGGAAATCGACTTGCGGGCTCGCGATAACCAATGCCGCCGCGTTGTCCGGCATGGTTGGGGTGTCGGCCAGATTCAATTCGCGCGCTTTTACGCCTCGCTGGGCCAAGGCTTCTGCAAAGTCCGACAGATCGAAATTGGCCCCGCGTGAGGGGCTGCGCTCGCCGTGTCCGGTGATGAAGGCCAGCCATTGCGTGTCCTTGCGGGCGAGTCGCATGAGTGCGTTGGTAAACGCCGCCTCCGTGTATTGGCGCACGCGCTCGCGGCGGTCGCCGGCGCTAAGGGTGATCTCGCCTTCGCGGATCTCCTCATTGCGCATCAGTTCAGGTACCGCGGCCGGGTCCACAAAATGGAGGCTCAGCGCAGGGGCCGCGCGCTGATAGCGCAAGACCAGGTTTTTCGCTAACTCCCGATGCGGGTGACGGTCTGGCAGGTAGACGGTGGCGGTCAGCGGCAGCGTGACCGCGGTCAGCGCCAACTTGCTCGCGTTGTGGAGTGAGTGGCGTTCGTTGCGCGTCCAGTCGACCGTCAGATGATACGAACACACCCCATAGAGCATGACGCCAAGGCTCACGACGAGCGCGACACCCTCCAGCGCGTAGCGCCATCGACGCCAGGTGCGGTCAAAGGGCACGACGTTCACCGTCCAGTCGCCAGATCGATAACATCAGCGCGCCAAGGGTCAGCACCAAAAAGTAGCCGATGTCAGCGGTGTCCATCAGGCCACGCGCCAGTGGTTGAAAGTGAGCCATCATCGACAGCCGGGTAAACACGGTGGGCGCATCGTCAAACTGACCGCTCCAGTCACAAACCCACAGAAACAGGAGGCAGGTGAAGCTGCCGAGCGCCGCGAGCGCGGGCAGACTCGCCAAGGTCGAGAAAAAAAGCCCGATGGCGCTCGTCGCCAGTATGAACAAGGCGAGCCCGAGGAGGGCGCTGAAGAGCGCCTTCCAGTCAAGCTCGGTACCCCAGGCGAGGGTGAGGCACAGCAGGGCCGTGCTCAGCCAGATCAATGCCAGCACGCTCACTATCCCGAGCCATTTGCCGAGCACCAGCGCTCGCAGGCTAATCGGCGCGCTTTGCCACAGGCAAAGCGTATTGCTCCGGCGTTCACCCGCGATGGCAGACATCGAGAGCATGGGCACCACGAACAGCAGCAGCATGGCAACCATCATCATCAGGGGTTGCACCACCAGTTCCGTCAGGCCGGGTGCTTGAGCCAGTCGCACCAGTCGCGGCAATGCCGCCTCGAACTGCTCAATCAGGCTTAAAAACTGAAACGCGACCAGAAATTGCACCAGCGCGAGCACCAACCATGCCGACGGCCCGCGAAAGAAACCATGCCACTCGCGGCGGAGCACCACGCGAATCATGCGGCCTCGTCTCCGGCCGTCAGGGTGAGGAAGGTCTGCTCGAGCGGGGTTTCGAGCCGGCGCAGTTCGCGCAGCCCCCAGCCCGCCGCGACCACGCAGGCTGCAATGCGCTCGCTCACCGCCGCGTCCTCCACCGTGACTTGCCAGTCCCCGACGTCGAGCGCTTCGGCCTTCAGCACGCCAGACAGGGTGGCGAGTACCTGCGCGGCCTGCGGCCCGGCTTCCCGCAAGCGGAGTTGGAAAACGATAGCGCTTTGCAAAAGCGAGGATTCATGGACGATGCGGCCCCCGTGCAGCATGACAACCCGCGTGCAGGTGTGCTCGACTTCGCGCAACTGATGGGAGGAAAAAATGACCGCGCGGTCCCGCGCTAACGCTCGCACCAGCTGGCGAACCTCAAACAATTGCCTTGGATCGAGTCCAACTGTCGGCTCATCGAGCACCAGCACCGCGGGCTGGTGCACGATCGCCTGCGCGATCCCGACGCGCTGCTGATAGCCCTTGGACAGGTGGCGGATGAGCCGCCCGCCGACTTCCTGCAGGTCACACCGATGAAGGGCCTCGGGCACGGCCTGCGCGGGCGCGGGCACGGCGTGCAAGTCGGCACACATAAGCAGAAATTCCTGCACCGTCATATCCGGGTATAGCGGCGGCACGTCGGGTAGATAGCCCAGTTGTCGTTTGGCGCGAAGCGGCCTGCGGCCGAGATTGACGCCGTCGATGAAGACCTCGCCGGCGTGCGGCGCCAGCACCCCGCTCAAGAGCTTGAGCACGGTCGATTTACCCGCGCCGTTCAGGCCCAACAGGCCCAAACATTCCCCGCGCCGTAGCTGCAGGCTCAAGCCGTCGACCACCAGACGGCGCCCGTAAACGCAAGATAGCCCGCGCGCTTCCAGCAGAATGTCTGCACTCATGCGGGTTGATTCTTCGCACGCCGGGCGATCCTGCCAAGCCACGTGCGCCGCATTGCGTGCCACCTTCTGGGTGGAGGAAGATTCATCACGATTTCCTGCGGAACAAGGTGGCCCATGATTACCGATTTCGCGCGCGATGGCCTGCTGGATCTGCCCTGGTGGGGCGTGATGCTGGCTGCGCTGCTGATGACTCACTTCACGATTATTGCCGTGACCCTGTACTTGCACCGGCATCAGGCGCACCGCGCGCTGTCGCTCCATCCGGCGGTAGCGCATGTGTTCCGGGCATGGCTCTGGCTGACCACCGGCATGTCGACCAAGGGCTGGACCGCCGTGCATCGGAAACACCACGCCTTCGTCGAGCAGGCCGGCGACCCGCACAGTCCGCAGGTGTTTGGCATTAAGAAAGTCTTTTTTGAGGGCGCCGAGCTCTACCGCGAGGCTGTAAACGACCGGGCAACGCTGGCCAAATATGGCCACGGAACGCCAGAAGACTGGCTGGAGCAGCACGTCTATAGCCGCCTCACCATTCACGGCGTGGCCTTGATGCTGCTGCTGGATTTACTGCTGTTCGGGGTGCTGGGCTTGACCGTGTGGGCGGTCCAGATGATTTGGATCCCTTTGTTTGCCGCCGGGGTCATCAATGGCCTTGGCCATTGGCGGGGATATCGCAATTTCGAGACGCAGGATGGTTCTACCAATCTGCTGCCGTGGGGGCTGCTGATCGGGGGCGAGGAGTTACATAACAATCATCACGCGTTTGCGACCTCTGCCCGTTTCTCCATGCGCCCCTGGGAGTTTGATATCGGCTGGGCCTATATCCGCGGGCTGGAATTACTGGGGCTGGCGAGCGTAAAGCGGGTCGTGCGTGCGCCAATGGTGGATGCCGGCAAATCGAGCGTGGATCTCGAAACGCTCCGCGCTGTCGTCGGCGGTCACGTGCATGTACTCGCCGATTATGCGCGGCGGGTCGTGTATCGGGTACATCAAGATGAGGTCGCCGGCGCACCCAGGGCGGAACGCCACGAGCTGCAGCCGCTCAAGCGACTGATTCCGCGCGCGGATCATCGGCTCGGCGAGCGGGAGCGGGCTTATTTGCGGGATGGCTTGAGCAAAAGTCGGGCGCTGGCCACTGTGTATGAGTTCCAGCAGCGATTGCTGATGCTGTTCAGCGAGCGTCAAGCCAGTCAGGAGCGCCTGCTGCAGAGCCTGCAGGAATGGTGTGAGGCGGCTGAAGCGACCGGAATCGCGGCGCTGGAAGAGTTCGCGCGAAGGCTTGCCGGTTATCGCTTGGTCGCTTGATGGCGGGCACAAAAAAGCCCGCAGTAGCGGGCTTTTCTGACGAAGGGCTCAAGTGCAATTACTTGATCTTGGCCTCGTTGTAATCGACGTAGCGACGAACCACCGGGTCGAACTTTTTGCGCTTCAGCTTTTCCGGGTTGTTACGCTTGTTTTTGGTCGTGGTGTAGAAGTGGCCGGTTCCGGCGCTAGACACGAGTTTGATTTTTTCCTGCATGGCTGCTCAACCTCAGACTTTTTCGCCGCGAGCGCGGAGTTCTTTCAGAACGACATCAATGCCGCGCTTGTCGATAATCCGTAAACCATGGCTGCTGACGCGCAGGGTAACGAAGCGTTGTTCGCTGTCGACCCAGATGCGACGCGAATGAAGGTTCGGCAAATACCGCCGACGCGTCTTGTTGTTCGCGTGGGAGACATTGTTACCGGACATCGGACCCTTACCGGTGACCTGACAAACTCGGGACATGACACTCGTGCCTATGGTTATGATCTAGCGGGCGACGGAGTCTAGCCGCTTTGCGCGCATGAGCCAAGACTTTTTCCAGATCAGAGCCAACCCCGGTCCGCAAAAGACACCGCAGAGCCGTCACCCGCCACGATGTGGTCCAGCACACGCACGTCGATCAGCGCGAGGGCGTCGCGCAAACGCTGGGTCAACGCTTGGTCCGCAGCGCTGGGTTCCGCCACTCCCGAGGGATGGTTGTGGGCGAGAATCACCGCCGCGGCGTTGAGCTCCAGCACGCGCCTGACCACCTCGCGAGGATGGACGGTCGTCGCGTCCAGCGTGCCAAAAAACAGCGTTTCAAACGCGATCAACTGATGTCGGGTGTCCAGAAAGAGGCACGCAAAAACTTCCCGGCGCAAGGTTTTGAACTGGGCGACCAGAAAATCCTTCGCGCCTTGCGGACCACTAATCAGATCACGTTGCTCCAGCCCGCTCCGGAAATAGCGACGGGTGAGCTCCAATGCCGCCTGGAGCTCGGCGTAGCGGGCGAGGCCAAGTCCCGGCATCCCCAGAAAATCTTCCAAGGGGAGTTCGAGTAGCCGCCGCAGCCCGCCACTGAGATGGAGCAGCTCGCGGGCCAAGCCCAGCGCATCGCGCCCGGCGCTGCCGGTCCGCAGAAAAATAGCGAGAAGTTCGGCGTCGGTCAGGGGCAGCGGGCCGTGGGTCAGCAGGCGTTCGCGCGGCCGCTCGGCGGCCGGAAAGTTCTTGAGCATCATTGCAACATCCTTGTTTAAGTGACTGGTAAACGCAGACCTCCGGGTAAATGACCGCAATCCATGCGCTACAATCCAGAGGCCTACTTCAGGAGCAAGCATATGAGCAGGCTCGCCGACAAACAAATCTGCCTGGTGGTGACGGGCGGCATTGCTGCCTATAAGGCGCCGGATATCGTTCGGCAGCTGAAGGCTGCGGGTGCACAGGTGCAGGTGGTAATGACCGCCGCCGCACAGTCGTTCGTGCAAGCGCTGACCTTTCAGGCCGTGTCCGGGCAGCCTGTTCATGTCGATTTGCTGGATCCCACTGCCGAGGCAGCCATGGGCCACATCGAGTTGGCCCGCTGGGCGGATCTTGTGCTGGTGGCGCCCGCCAGCGCCGATTTTATGGCCAGAGTCGCGCACGGCTTGGCGGACGATTTGGCCACGACCCTGTGCCTTGCCAGCGCGGCGCCGCTGTTGCTCGCGCCAGCCATGAATCAACAAATGTGGCGCAGCGCAGCCACTGCCGCCAACCTCGAACTGCTGGCCGCGCGCGGCGTGCACTTCTGTGGGCCAGACAGCGGGGCCCAGGCTTGCGGCGACGTGGGACCCGGGCGCATGAGCGAACCGGTGGCCATTTGCGCCGCGGCCGAGAGCCTGTTCGGGAGCGATGAATTGTCGGGCGTGCAGGTGCTAATCACCGCCGGCCCGACCCAGGAGGCGATCGATCCGGTGCGTTTTATCACCAACCGGAGTTCCGGGAAGATGGGATTTGCCGTTGCGGCGGCCGCGCTGGCAGCCGGCGCCCGCGTGACGCTAGTGGCGGGGCCCTCCACTATCGCGCCGCCACGCGGTTGCGAAGTCATCAATGTGCGCAGCGCCGCCGAAATGCATGATGCTGTGCTTTCGCGCTCAGCGAATTGCGATATTTTCATTGGGACTGCAGCCGTCGCGGACTACACGGTCGCTGCGCCCGCGACCGCGAAGATCAAGAAAAGCGGCGCCGCGATGAGCATTAATCTGGTGCCGACGACAGATATACTGGCAGCCGTTTCGGCTTCGGCCGAGCGTCCATTTACGGTCGGTTTTGCGGCCGAAACCGAGCGACTCGAAGATTACGCACGCACGAAATTACAGTCCAAAAAACTCGACATGATCGCCGCCAATCTGGTGGGGATGCCAGGGAGTGGCTTCGAAAGTGATGACAACCAACTTTCCGTTTATTGGGCCGATGGCGGCCGCGAACTGGGTAAAGCGCCGAAATCCTTGCTGGCTCGCTGGCTCATTGAACTGATTGCAGAGCGTTATCATGGTCAAACCGTCTAATCTTGCCCGCTACCAGCTGGGCGTCACTCGATGGCAGGTCTTCGGCGCCATCCTGGTGGTGCTGGCGGTGGTCGGCATTCAAATTGGCATCAACGTCCTTGAACGCGGCCGTTCAGCGCAAGAACAGGAAAAGCTGGCCACCATCGCCACGCTGGCCGCCAAACTTGCCATCAATATCCGCCTCGCGCTGAATCCACAGAATTCGGCGTTAGATGCACTGGCGCAGAATCCACAGGTGGTCGCGGCGCTTAGCGCTGCCGACGAGTCGGCCCGTCAGGCCCTTGCTCAGACCCTGCAGAAAGAGATCCCCGGCGCGCTTGGTTTGCGGCTTGTCCCGAGCGATGCGGAGCGGCCAGACGACACCTCGCACCCACCGCTTACGTACTCAGGCCTGAGTCTGTTACGAAGTGCCCGCGCGCAGGAAAACCCGGTGAATGGCGAATATGCGCTCGTGGGCACCAAGGACGAGCACCTTGCGCTGGTGCGCCGGGTCCCGCCTGCGGGTTTGGCCGTTGGCACCTTGCTGCTCGCGGTAGATCCGAAAATCCTGCCTGAGAAGCTTAAAACGCTGGATCCCGGTGGCTATGCCATAGAACTGAGGCAGCCAATGGCCAACGGACCTCCGACCGTGCTGGCCCGCCTTGGCCAGGCCGACGGCAGTGCCGGCAGCCTCCTTCAACTGCCGCTGTCCGGCACTTCGATCCAACTGGTGCTGCTCAACGCGGCAGGGGAACAAGCCAACGCCTCCTCATTCTCCGTCGAGACCTTGACCTTCCCCGCGCTCGGCTTGCTCCTGTTCCTGCTGATAAGCCTGTTGGTGCGCTTTCGACGACGCCAAACGGCCGTGCGTACCGGTGGCGCGGTGGATTATCAGGGTGCTATTCGGGCCATCTTCAATGGGGAATACCCTGGAATGGAGGCGGTCGTGAACGGCACCGCCGTCCTGCCTGTGGCCAGACCGCCGCTGCTTGAGGTGCCTGCGCGCGCCGCCTCGCCGGTTGCGGATACCGCTGAATTCGCGGCGCTCACCGACAGTGATCTTTTCGATCTGAGCCCCGATGACCTGACCGCGCTTGATACCAGTGCCCCCGCGGACCTCTCTGGCAAAGTCCAGATCGCGTCCAGCATTTTCCGCTCCTATGACATTCGCGGCATCGCGCACGAAGCGCTGTCGGCGGAGGCGGTAGGCCTAATTGCGCGGGCGATTGGCGCTGAGGCGCAGGCACTGGGCCAGCAGACGGTGGTCGTCGCCCGCGATGGTCGCAATTCGAGTCCCGCCTTGAGCGCGGCGCTGATCGACGGCTTGCGTGCAGCCGGCAGCGATGTGCTCGACATTGGGCTCACCCCCACGCCGCTGCTCTATTTCGCCACGCACTATCTGAATACCAGAACCGGCGTGATGCTGACGGGCAGCCACAATCCGCCCGACTACAACGGACTGAAGATCGTGATGAACGGCCGGACGCTCTGCGGCGAGGCCATTCAGGCCATTCGCCGGCGGGTCCTGGCCGAAGATTTTCCCACGGGTCACGGCGCGCTTGCAGAGATGGACATCCTCAGCGATTACATTCGGCGCATCAGTGACGATATTCCCGTAACGCTTTCCAATCCGCTCAAGGTCGTCGTCGACTGTGGGAATGCCGTGCCGGGTTTGGTGGCGCCGCAGGTATTACGCGCGTTGGGTCACGAAGTGATCGAGCTGCATTGCGATCTCGATGGCGACTTCCCCCACCACGCGCCTGACCCGAGTCAACCCGCCAACCTCGAAGACTTGATCCTTGCCGTTGGCCTTCAAGGCGCAGATCTGGGTCTTGCCTTTGACGGAGACGGCGATCGCCTTGGCGTGGTTGATCGCCACGGCAAGGTGCTGTGGCCCGACCGGCAATTGATGCTCTTCGCGCGCGATTTGTTATCGCGCAATCCCGGCGCTGGCGTCGTGTTTGACGTGAAGTGTTCCCGCAAGCTGGCCGAGGTTATCCGCGCCGCAGGCGGCGAACCCTTGATGTGGAAGAGCGGGCATTCCTTAATCAAGGCGAAGATGGAAGAGACTGGCGCCCTGCTGGGTGGCGAGATGACCGGCCACCTCTTCTTTACCGAGCGCTGGTATGGATTTGATGACGCCATCTATGCCGCCGCACGCTTGCTGGAAATTCTGGTGAAAGACGGCCGGCCGGCCGAAGCAATTTTCGCCGAGCTACCAGAAACAATCGCGACGCCCGAACTGCATCTCGAAATGCCCGAAGACCGCCACGCCGAGTTCATGGCGCGGGTGCTGGAGGCGGCCCGATTTGAGGGCGGCGAAGTCACGCTTATCGATGGTCTGCGGGTGGACTACCCGAATCGCTGGGGACTGATTCGCCCTTCAAACACCACGCCCTGCATCGTGCTTCGCTTTGAGGGGGATGACGAAAAATCCCTCGCAGAGGTGCAGAACCAGTTTCGCGTTCTGCTGCTCGCGATTGACCCCTCGCTTAACCTTCCTTTCTGATAAGAGATTCCATGCCACACGCTGCTTCTCCCATCGCTGCCGAGCAAGCTCTCGCGGCCGCCCAGATCCTCACGCAAGCCCTGCCCTACATTCAGCGTTATCAGGGCAAATGCATGGTCATCAAGTACGGCGGCAACGCGATGACCGAAGAGGCGCTCAAGCGCGGCTTCGCCCGCGATCTGGTGTTGATGAAGCTGGTGGGGATCCACCCCATCGTGGTCCATGGCGGCGGCCCGCAGATTGGCTCTCTCCTTGAGCGTCTGGGCAAGGAAAGCCGCTTCGTCGACGGTATGCGGGTGACCGACCGGGAGACGATGGACGTCGTGGAGATGGTGCTCGGCGGCTTGGTCAATAAAGAAATCGTGACGCTGATCAATTCGCACGGCGGGCGCGCGATCGGCCTCACGGGCAAGGACGGCCCGCTCATCATTGCGCGCAAGATGATGCTGACCCGTCGGCGCGAAAATGCGGAAGCCGAAGTGGTGGACCTCGGCCACGTGGGCGAGGTCAGCAAAATCAATAAAAGCCTGCTCGATTATCTCGCGCGGGGTGACTTCATCCCGGTCATCGCGCCCATCGGGGTCGGCGAAGACGGCGCCTCCTACAACATCAACGCCGACCTTGTCGCGGGCAAAATTGCCGAAGTCATGCAGGCAGAAAAGCTCATCATGCTGACCAACATCCGCGGATTGATGAACAAGCAGGGCGAGCTGCTGACCGGCCTCGGCGCGGCCGAAGTGGACGCACTCATCGCCGACGGCACCATCAGCGGCGGGATGCTGCCGAAAATGGATTCGGTACTCGATGCAGTCAAAGGCGGCGTGCCGCGCGCCCACATTATCGACGGTCGCATTGAGCACGCCGTGTTGCTCGAACTCTTCACCGATAGCGGTATTGGCACTTTGATCGAGCGCCGGTGAGAACGGGGCGAAAACAGCAGATTCTGGAAGTGCTGGCCAGCGAGCTGGAGGCCAGGCCCGGTGAGCGCATTACAACGGCCAGTCTCGCCGCAACGCTGGGCGTTTCAGAGGCCGCGCTCTACCGGCACTTCCCCAGCAAGGCCAAGATGTTCGATGCGCTCATCGACTTTGCCGAAGAGAGCGTCTTCGGGCTGGTGAATCGCATTCTCGAGGAAGAGCGGGATGGCCTTGCGCGCTGCGAACGCGTGGCGAGTCTGGTGCTCCGGTTTGCGGAGCGCAATCCCGGCATTGCCCGCGTGCTGATGGGCGATATCCTCGTTGGCGAGGCCGAGCGTTTACGCGCCCGCGTGAGCCAGTTCTTCGATCGGCTGGAGACCCAGTTCCGACAAATCCTGCGTGAATCCTTATTGGTGAACGGGCCGCAGCCCGACCGCGCCGATGTGCATGCGGCCGCCAGCCTGTTGGTGGCGGCGGTCTCCGGTCGGCTGGCCCAATTTGGACGCAGCGGTTATCGCGCTTCGCCGCATGACGGTTGGCAGGACCAGTGGCCGATGCTCGCCCGGGGCGTTTTCACCCATCAGGCAACAAGCCTGTAAGGCGCATTAGCGCGGCTGGCGGAGTTCCCGAAAGCGGGCGATGTCCCCCGCAAACTTCTCCCGAATGGCATCTTCCTCGGCGCGTCTGGCCGCAATGAATTTTTTCTCGTCAGTAATCTGCTGGCGGGTATTCTCGATGCTGCTGCTAACGTCCTTCGGCACCGGCCTGTTGTGCTTCTCATGGTCAGCCGCGCCCGCAATCATCTGATCCAGCGATTTATCGAGCTTTTTGATGTGGGTTTCGCTGAGCTTGATTTGCGACTCCACGTTTGCGAGCTGGCCGTCGCGCGCCATGGTGAGGTCGTCTTCCGAGGCAAAAGTGGCGAGTAGCACGCGGTCGGACTCGGCCAGACGCTTCGTGGCCGCGTTGGCCGCCTCCGCTGCTGCTGCCTTCGTGGCCTGTTCGGCTTTCTCGGCAGCCAGCTCCTCGGCGCTTTGCGCTCGGCCCTGAGCCCCGATGGTGCGGCCGGATTTCGATTTTTCTTCGTGCCCCTCCTGCGCATACTCGGGGGGCACTACGTTGCCGCATTCGCGCACGCCTTCGTGGTTCTTCCAGCACTTGATGCCGGCGTTGGCGGTGCTCGCGAAGACCATTGCCGAGAGCATCATCAGGGCGCGGGCGGTCTCGCTGATGTGTGTTTTTGCGCGATGAACGTGCATGGCGTTCTGTGGCTCCTGTGTTGGCGGCTGAGTTCGATCAGGCCCCATAAGTTTGTCGATAGCTTTGGATCGCGGCCAGCGCCTCAGCGCCCTCCCCTCCGGTGCCAAGGAACTCCACAATATGCTCAAGACGCACAATGCTGTGCACCGGGATACCGTGACGTTCCCGAACTTCCTGAGCGGCGGATAGCGCGCCCTGCCCGCGTTCCTGACGGTCCAGAGAAATCAGCACGCCGGCGGGCGTAGCGCCGGCGCCCTGAATTATCGCCACCGATTCGTTAACCGAGGTCCCGGCGGAGATGACATCGTCAACAATGACGACGTTGCCGGCGAGTGGCGCGCCCAGCGTCATGCCGCCCTCGCCGTGGTCCTTCGCTTCCTTGCGATTGAAACAGAACGGCACATCCCGGCCGTGGTCCCGATCGAGCGCAATCGCGATGGCGGCGCCCAGCGGGATGCCTTTGTAGGCAGGCCCAAATAGCATGTCGAAGGCGAGGCCGGACTCCACCAGCGCGGCGGCGTAGTACTCACCGAGTCGCCGCAGTGCGCTGCCTGAGTCAAACACGCCGGTGTTGAAAAAATACGGGCTCTGGCGCCCGGATTTCAGGGTGAAACTGCCGAAGCGGAGCGCGCGGCGCGCTAACGCAAATTCGATAAAAGACTGTTGATAAGCAAGCATGTGGGGCTCGGGAATGGGAACGGCTGTCGCTATGATAGACAGCGTTGCTCCCGCTTCCTACGACCACCCCTAATCAAGGCCGAACGCATGCGCATCATCACGCTGAACTGCAACGGAATTCGCTCCGCCCATCGCAAGGGTTTTTATCAATGGCTGGCGCAACAAGACGCCGATCTGGTCTGTCTTCAGGAGACCAAGGCGCAAATCAGCCAGCTTGATGCGGAGCTTCGCGAACCTCCGGGCTGGCACTGCTTTTTCGAAGACGCCGAGAAGCCCGGCTACAGCGGCGTCGCGGTGTTTAGCCGTCACGCGCCGGACCGCGTGGTGCGCGGCATGGGCTGGCCTGACTTTGACCGCGAGGGCCGTTATCTCCAGCTCGACTTCGGACGTCTCAGCGTCGCGTCGCTGTATTTGCCTTCAGGTTCGTCCAGCCCCGAGCGACAACTCGCCAAGTTCGACTTCCTCGCCCGCTATATGCCGGTGTTGCGCGACCTGCGCGAGGAGTCGCGGGAGTACGTGTTGTGCGGCGACTGGAACATCGCCCACAAGGCAATCGACCTTAAAAACTGGAAATCGAATCAGAAGAACTCAGGCTTTTTGCCGGAGGAACGGGCCTGGCTGGATGAGCTTTTTGAACAGGTGGGATACGTCGACGCTTTCCGCGTCGTCAATGAAGGCCCCGATCAATACACGTGGTGGTCGAACCGCGGGGCGGCGCGGGCCAAAAATGTAGGCTGGAGAATCGACTATCACGTCACCACGCCCGGTTTGCGTGAGCGCATCAGCAGCGCCAGCATTTATACCGCCGAGCAGTTTTCTGACCACGCCCCGCTCACCATCGACTATGCCGGCAGCCTGGCCGACTTTCGCGACTAGGGCTTCAGCGCCGGCGGAATCGATAGAGCGCCACTTCCGCCAGCAAATTCGGCAGCAGGCGCATGGCGGGCGTGGATTGATGCGCGGTGTCCAGCGCCTCGCGCTCCAGAATTTCAAAGCCTTCGGCCGCGCACAGGTCTTCGAAATCGCGCAGCGTGCACATGTGGATATTGGGGGTGTCGTACCAGGTGCTCGGGAGGTGGCGCGTGACCGGCATGCGCCCGGCCAGTACCTGTGCGCGACAGCGCCAGTGCCCAAAGTTGGGGAAGGTGACAATGGCTTCGCGCCCCACGCGGAGCATCTCCCGCAAGACCAGATGCGGATAGCGCATCGCCTGCAGGGTTTGGGTCATGACCACGTAATCGAAGGAGTCGTCGTCAAAATCGGAGAGTCCGCGGTCCAGGTCGGACTGAATCACGTTCACACCGGTTTCCAGACAGCGGACGATGTTTTCGTTGTCGATCTCGATGCCGTAGCCGGTGACTCCGCGGCTGGCCCACAGATGCGCCAGCAAGGCACCGTCGCCGCAGCCCAGATCGAGTACGCGGCTGCCGTCGCGGATCCAGCGGGCGATGAGGGTTTGTTCCTCGCGCAAGGTCATGCGCTCGCTCCGCTGGCGGCAATCTTGTCGAAGTAAGTGCGGAGCACGCGGTGATACAGCGGCACGTCCAGCAGGAAGGAATCATGTCCCTGCTCGGATTCAATTTCGACGTAGCTGACGTCGCGGTCGGCATCCAGCAGTGCGCGGACGATTTCGCGGGAACGCGCCGGTGAAAAGCGCCAGTCGCTGCTGAAGGAGATCACCAGAAATTCCGCGTTGGTGGCGTGCAAGGCTTTGCTCAAGGAATGCTCCGGGGCATGCGCCGCCGGGTCGAAATAATCGAGCGATTTGGTCATCAACAAATACGTGTTGGCGTCGAAGCGTTTGACGAAAGACTCGCCCTGATGCCGCAGATAGCTTTCGATCTCGAACTCCACTCCAAAGCCGAAGTTGAGCTTGCCGTCGCGCAGCTCGCGGCCGAAGCGCGCCATGAGGACGTCGTCGGAGAGGTAGGTAATATGACCGAGCATGCGGGCCAGTCGCAGCCCGGTTGCCGGCACCACCCCCTGCTCGTAATAGCGCCCACCGTGAAAGTCTGGGTCTGAGCGGATGGCATGCCGCGCGACTTCGTTAAACGCGATGTTTTGCGTGGTGAGACTGGGGGCGGCGGCGATAATCAGCGCGTGCCGCACCCGGTCGGGAAAGTCGACCGCCCATTGCAGCGCCTGCATTCCGCCCAGGCTGCCGCCCATCACCGCCGCCCAGCGCTCAATGCCCAAGCGATCTGCGAGCCGCGCCTGTGTTTGCACCCAGTCACCCACGGTCACAATCGGGAAGTCGGGCCCGTAGGGCTGCCCGGTGGCCGGATCCAGGGCTAGGGGGCCGGTGGAGCCCGCGCAGCCGCCGAGGTTGTTGGGGCACACCACAAAAAAGCGCCGGGTATCGAGCGGCCGCCCCGGCCCGATGAGATTGTCCCACCAGCCCGGGCGCTGCTCGCCGGCGGTGTGATACCCGGCAGCGTGATGGTCGCCGCTCAGGGCATGGCAAATAAGCACCGCGTTGTCGCGCGCCGCGTTCAGTTCGCCATAGGTTTCAAAGACCAGTTCGTAGTGCGGGAGCATGGCCCCTGAGGCCAGCGTGAGGGTCTGCTCAAACGCCATCCGCTGCGGCACCACGAGGCCGACACTATCGAGAGGAAAACCGTTGGTCATGCGGGGTGATGCAGTTGTGGCGTTGCGCTGGCGGGGCAGGCGAGTCTAAAGACTGGTTCGGGTGGCCGCAATCCCGGTTTCTAGCTGGGTAAACCACGCCGGTCGGTCGCCGGGCATGGGCAGGCTCACGGTTTTGCGCCGACTTTTCTCGCCCTGCATGATTTTGACGCTTTGCCGCGGCACCCCGAACTCGTGTGCCAACAGGGTTTTAAGTGCCTCGTTCGCCTTGTCATCTACCGGTGGGGCATTGAGCAGGATTCGCAGGCGTCCGTCGTGGAGATCCAGCACCGCGTCGCGTTTGCCGCGTGGCTGGACGCGCAACTGGAGGACCAAAAACCCGCCGCGCACCTCGGCCCAGGAACAGGCGCCGCCGCTCATGCCGACTTCAAAGCAGCGAAACGCCGAAGTCCCGCAGCGGGCTGACGACCAGCATTAGCGCCAGCTGCAGCAGCATCAGCGCCACCATCGGGGACAGGTCGAGTGCGCCCAGATTGGGGAGCGCCGCACGCAGCGGGCGCATCAGCGGCTCGGTCAACGACTCCACCAAATCGAACACCGGACTGCGCGCACCGGGCATGACCCAGCTCGCGACCACCTGAATCAGCAGTGCGAAGGTCAACACATAGATAGTTTTTGACAGCAGTGCCGCGAGCGCCATGACGAGTATGCCAATCGGCCCACCGGCGCCGCCGGTGAGCGCTATCGCCAGCCACAGGTTCAGCATCTGCAGCAGGATTAAGAGCACCACGCTGGCGGTGTCGATACGGCCGAGCGCCGGAATGTAGCGGCGCAGTGGTCGCAGCACGGGGTTGGTCAGTTTGACTACCGCCTGAGACAGCGGATTGTAGAAATCTGCCCGCACCCATTGCAGCAGCAGGCGGAGCAGCACCGCCCCGATATACAGGCCAAAAACGGTATCCAGGATGAAAACGCCCGCGCTGGTGAAATAGCCGCCGCTCATGGTTTGCCAAACTCCTCCGCCAGCGTTCGTGAGCGATCTCTGGCCGCGGTGAGCGCGCGATCAAAGAGCGGTTCCAGCCCGCCCTCGCACAGCACGCGCAGCGCGGCTTCGGTGGTGCCGCCTTTGGAGGTGACCTGACTGCGCAGTTCGGCCGGTGAGGCGGCCGAGCTTGCGGCCAGCGCTGATGCGCCGGCGGCTGTTTCCAGCGCCAGTGCCCGCGCCAGCGCCGGCGGCAGCCCGAGCGCGGTGCCCGCCTGCTCAAGGACTTCGATCAGCTTGAACACGTAGGCCGGGCCGCTACCGGAGAGTGCGGTGACGGCGTCCATCAGGGATTCATCTTCAAGCCAATGCACGTTGCCCACCGCAGACATAATCGTGGCGGCTAGCGCCCGGCCGTCGGCGCTCACCGCCGCATTCGCATACAGCGCGGCGGTGCCGCGACCAATCAGGGCGGGCGTGTTGGGCATGCTTCTCACAATAGCGGTGTTGGCGCCAAGCCAACCGGCCAGCGCGTTGGTGCTGATCCCAGCCGCTATGGACAGCACCACCGGCCCGCTGGCCTTGATGGCCGCGGTAAGGTCGGTAACGACCTCGCGCATTTGTTGGGGTTTTACCGCTAGTACCACCACGCTCGCACCGACGGCGGCATCGCCGTTGGTGGCGTGCGCCTCGACGCCGAGCTGGTCGTGCAAACGTTGGGCGGCCGCGTGGTCGGCGTCGGCGACCCGGATGCTGGTCGGTAGGTGACCACTCTCTATGAGGCCACCGATGATGGCGCGACCCATGTTGCCGGCGCCAATGAAGGCAATTGTTTGACTCATGGCGAGTTTCCAGAGGCTGAACGTACGGCTCTGGAGTGTAGCACTATCATTCCGGACGCCCCCTCAGGCCCGCGCTCCGAACAGCGCCGTGCCGATGCGCACGATGTCTGCGCCTTCGAGGATCGCGGCCGTAAAATCGCTCGAAGTGCCCATCGATAAGAGGCTGAGCGCCGGGTCACCCATCTGGTCTCTGAGCAGCCGCAATTGCCGGAAGGCCGCCCTTTGCACATCAAGGTCCGGGCTTGGCGCCGGCAGGCACATCAGACCGCGCAAGCGCAAACCCGGAAGGGTCTTCATTATCGCGACCAGTGCCGGCAGGGCTTCCGGGCTGATCCCGCCCTTGCTCGCTTCACCGCTTACGTTGACTTCGATCAGGCAGTTCAAGGGGGCGCGGTCCGGCGGCCGCTGAGCGCTCAGCCGTTCGGCCACTTCGGCACGGTCGACCGTGTGCACCCAATCGAAGTGGGCGGCGATATCGCGAGTCTTGTTTCGTTGAATGCGGCCGATGAAATGCCAGACGATGTCGATGTCTGCCAGCAAGGCCTGTTTGGGCAGCGCCTCTTGCACGTAGTTCTCGCCAAACGCGCGCTGTCCTTGTTCAAACAGGGCGCGAATTGCCGCAGGTGACTGCCGCTTGCCCACGGCCAGCAGGGTGACGTCCGTGGCGCGCCGACTGGCAGCCTCAGCGGCTTGTGCGATTTGGAACTCGAGCCGCGCGAGGGGCGAATCAGGTGCCGTCATGAGGCTTTTTTGTGGGGCATAAAGGCTGCGTCAGGTTTCCAGTTGTCATACAGTTCAGAGGCTTGCTTGTTAAATTGCCGTAGATTGCCGGCCAAGCTCAGGCATAAGCCCAATACGATTCGCTGATTAAAGACGATTGCACGAAGGAGTTGTTGATGGACATTGGTGAGTTGCTGGCATTCAGCGTCAAGAACGGCGCCTCCGACCTCCATCTGTCGGCCGGCTTGCCCCCGATGATCCGTGTAGATGGCGACGTGCGGCGCATTAACGTGCCTGCCATGCAGCACAAGGACGTTCATGATCTGGTCTACGACATCATGAATGACAAGCAGCGTAAGGACTACGAAGAGTTTCTGGAATGCGATTTCTCTTTCGAGATTCCAGGGCTGGCGCGCTTTCGCGTCAACGCATTCAACCAGAATCGCGGTGCCGGCGCGGTATTCCGGACCATTCCCTCCGTCATTCGCTCGCTGGAAGAACTTAATGCGCCGGCCATCTTCAAGGACATCTCCGATTACCCGCGAGGCGTGGTGCTCGTGACCGGCCCTACGGGATCCGGCAAATCGACCACCTTGGCGGCGATGGTGAATCACAAGAACGAAACCGAATACGGCCATATCCTGACCATCGAAGACCCCATCGAGTTTGTGCATCAGAGCAAGAAATGCCTGATCAACCAGCGCGAAGTGCATCGTGATACCTTGGGCTTCAGCCAAGCCTTACGTTCAGCGCTCCGCGAAGACCCGGACACCATCCTCGTCGGCGAAATGCGCGACCTTGAAACGATCCGCCTTGCCCTTAGCGCGGCAGAAACGGGCCATCTGGTTTTTGGCACGCTTCACACCAGCTCTGCCGCCAAAACCATCGACCGCGTGGTCGACGTCTTCCCGGCGGAAGAAAAAGAAATGGTGCGCGCGATGTTGTCAGAGTCGCTGCGCGCGGTGATTTCGCAGTCCTTGCTGAAGAAGAACGGCGGTGGTCGTGTCGCCGCGCATGAAATCATGATTGGCACGCCGGCGATCAGGAATCTCATTCGCGAGAACAAGATTGCCCAGATGTATTCCGCCATTCAGACCGGACACCAGTACGGCATGCAGACGCTGGACCAGTGTCTGCAGGGGCTGGTTCAGAAGGGCGTGGTGTCCCGCGCGGAAGCGAAGTTCAAAGCGCAAAACAAGGATCTCTTCTGAGACTCGGCAACAACTGAAGGAGCGCACACGTGGAGAGAGAACAGGCTATCAAGTACATGCGGGACCTCCTTCGCCTGATGGTGGACCGCAAGGGGTCCGATCTTTTCATTACTGTGGAGTTCCCGCCCGCGATCAAAATGGATGGCAAGGTTCAGCCTGTCTCCAAAACCAAGCTCTCGCCAGACAACACCAAAGCGCTGACCTACGCGATCATGAACGATCGCCAGCTGAAGGAATTTGAAGGCACGCACGAGTGCAATTTCGCCATTTCGCCGGCGGGTATCGGGCGCTTTCGAGTCAATGCCTTCGTTCAGCAGGGACACACCGGCATGGTGTTGCGCACGATTGAGACAACCGTGCCGACGCTGGACAATCTCGGTTTGCCCGAAGTGCTAAGAGAGGTCTCGATGACCAAACGCGGTTTGGTCATCATGGTCGGCGGCACCGGATCGGGTAAGTCCACCTCGCTGGCGGCCATGATTAATCACCGCAACGAAAACAGTTACGGCCATATCATCACTATCGAAGACCCCATCGAATACATCCACCCGCACAAGAACTGTGTGGTCACGCAGCGTGAAGTGGGGGTGGATACGGAAGACTGGGGGGTTGCCTTGAAGAACACCCTGCGGCAGGCGCCAGACGTGATTCTGCTCGGCGAAATCCGCGACCGCGCGACCATGGAGTTCGGTCTCGCGTTTGCCGAAACCGGCCATCTTGCGATGGCAACGCTCCATGCCAATAGCTCGAACCAGGCGCTGGATCGGGTCATCAACTTCTTCCCGGAAGAGCGCCATCAGCAGCTGTTCATGGATATGTCGCTCAACATGAAAGCCATTATTTCCCAGCGCCTGCTGAAGAAAGTGGACGGTCGTGGCCGTGTGGCGGCCATTGAGGTCATGCTGAACTCGCCGCTGATTTCTGATCTCATTTTGAAAGGTGAGATTCACCAAATTAAGGAAGTGATGTCGCGCTCCAATGAACTCGGCATGAAAACCTTCGATCAGGCTTTGTTCGATTTGTACGAGGCAGATTTGATCGCCTACGAAGATGCGCTACGCAACGCCGACTCGATGAACGAACTGCGGCTGAAGATCAAGCTTCAGGGCAAGGCCGCCCAAGGCGCCAACCGCCTGATGGATGCTGGCATGCTGGAGCTTGAAGAAGATGAAGACACGCCCGGCGTGATGATGCGCTAAGCCGGGCTGTCGGAACCGACTATGGATATCACCCCTTACCTGAAACTGTTGCGCGACAAGGGCGGCTCAGACCTGTTCTTTTCTTCTGGCGCGACGGTAAAGATCAAAATTGAAGGTCAGGTAAGCTCGGTCGGCAAAACCGTGTTGACCGGCGACCTCGTGAAAGCCGCCGCCTACGGGATCATGTCGCCCAGCCAGATCGAGCGTTTCGAGCAGACCATGGAAAGCGACTTTGCGGTCGCGATGGAAGACCAGACCGCGCGGTTTCGCGTCAACGTGTTCCGCCAGCGCGGCGATATTTCCATGGTGCTCCGGCTGATCCCCACGAAAATTAAATCGCTGGACGACCTCGCGCTCCCCGACATTCTTAAAGCGCTCATCATGCACAAGCGCGGTCTCATCTTGATGGTGGGCGCCACCGGCTCGGGTAAGTCGACCACGCTGGCGGCGATGATCAACGAGCGCAATCTCAAGATGTCCGGTCATATCCTCACCATTGAGGACCCGGTCGAGTTTTCCCATCCCAACCTGAAATCGATCGTTAACCAGCGCGAACTGGGTGTGGATACGCTGTCTTATCGGGCGGCCTTGCGGGCCTCCTTGCGCGAAGCGCCGGACGTCATTCTCATCGGCGAAATTCGGGACCGCGAGACCATGGAGGCGGCGCTTGAACTGTGTAATACCGGCCACCTTTGTGTGTCGACGATGCACGCCAACAACGCCAATCAGGCAATGGAGCGCGTGATCAATCTTTTCCCCCAGGAATTGCACAAGCAGTTGTTCCTCGACCTCTCGCTCAATGTGAGAGCCGTGATCTCGCAACGTCTGGTGCAAGGTATTGATGGCTTTCGGGTCGCGGCGCTGGAAGTGATGCTCAATACGCCGCACATCGCTGACCTCATCCTGAAAGGCCAGATCTGGAGCATCAAGGAAGCGATGGAAACCAGCGGCGCCAAGGGGATGCAAACTTTCGATATGGCGCTGCATGCGCTGTACAAGGATCAGCGTATCGATCTTGAGGAAGCCTTGAACAACGCCGATTCCCGCACCAATCTTGAGGCGCGCGTGAATTTCGGTTGAGGCCTAGACCTCGAGCCAGAAAGTCACCGGCCCATCATTTACCAGCGCGACTTTCATATCCGCGCAGAACACACCGCTGGCGACCGGCGCATGAACGCTATTCGCAAATCTGAGCAGTGAATCGAAAAGATGGCGGGCGACATCGGGCGCGGCGGCGCTGGTGAAGCTGGGGCGTAAGCCCCGCGTGGTGTCGGCCGCCAAGGTGAACTGCGATACGAGCAGCAGGCCTCCGGACACATCGCGTAACGAGCGATTCATGCGGCCTTCGGCGTCGGCAAAAACCCGGTAATCCAACACCCGACGGAGCAACTGCTCGCCCTTGGCTTCAGTGTCTTCGGGTTGAATGCCGATGAGCACCAGAAGCCCCTGCTCAATGGTGCCAACGACCGCGCCCTCCACCGTGACGGAGGCACTGCTGACCCGTTGCAGCAGCGCGATCATCCGGCGAGCTTGTTAGCGCGACTCGCGCTTGCGGTCGTTTTCTTTCAGCCAGCGCTTGCGCAGACGGATGGCGGTGGGGGTCACTTCCACCAGTTCGTCGTCGGCGATGAATTCCAGCGCCTGCTCCAGATCGAAGCGAATGGGTGGCGTTAGCAGCAGGTTTTCATCCGTGCCGGCGGCGCGAATGTTGGTGAGTTGTTTGGCCTTCAAGGGATTGACGACCAGATCGTTGTCACGCGAATGGATGCCCACCAGCATGCCTTCATAGACTTCATCGCCGTGGCCGATGAACAAGCGCCCGCGTTCCTGCAGGCTGAAAAGCGCGTAGGCCAGCGCCTTGCCCATGCCATTCGCGATCAGCACGCCGTTGTTACGGCCGCCGATTGAGCCCGGTTTCACCGGCGCGTATTTCTCGAAGCTGTGATAGAGCAGGCCCGTGCCGGCGGTGGCGGTGAGGAATTCGGTGCGGAAGCCAATCAGACCGCGGGCCGGAATGGTGTAGTCCAAGCGCACGCGACCGCGACCATCGGGCACCATATTGCTCAGGTTACCGCGACGATTACCCAGACGCTCCATGACCGCGCCCTGATAGTCCGAGGGCACGTCGACGGTCAGTTGTTCAAAGGGCTCGCAGGTCTCGCCGTCAATTTCTTTCAGAATCACCTGCGGGCGACCGACCGACAGCTCATAGCCTTCGCGACGCATGGTTTCGATGAGTACCGAGAGATGGAGCTCGCCCCGGCCTGAAACGGAGAAAACCTTGGGATCATCGGTGGGCTCTACCCGCAAGGCCACGTTATGAATGAGCTCGCGCTCCAGGCGCTCCGCAATCTGGCGGCTGGTCACGAACTTGCCGTCGCGACCCACGAATGGTGAATCGGAGACTTCGAAGGTCATGCTGACGGTAGGTTCGTCGACCGATAGCGGTGGTAAGGCTTCCACCGCGCCGGGGGCGCAGAGGGTGTCGGAAATGCGGGGGGCGTCGATGCCGCTCAGGGCCACGATATCGCCCGCGTTGGCAATCGTTCGTGGTTCGCGGGAGAGGCCGTGAAAGCCCAGCACTTCCATGATTTTGCCGTTGCGGGTCGCGCCTTCACGGTCGATCACGGTGACGTTCATGCCGGGCGTGACGCTACCGCGCGTGATGCGCCCTACGGAAATCGCGCCAACGTAGCTTGAATAATCGAGCGAGCTGACCTGCATCTGGAACGGGCCGTCGGAATCGACCTCGGGCGCGTTCACATGCGAAATGATCGTGTTGAAGAGCACGTCCATATTCGCTTCCTCGCCGGTTGGCGCGGTACGCGCGTAGCCCTGAATGGCGGAGGTGTAGACCACCGGGAAGTCGAGCTGTTCTTCGGTGGCGCCGAGGCGGTCAAAGAGATCGAAGGTCTGGTCCAGCACCCAGTCGGGTCTGGAACCGCCGCGGTCAATCTTGTTGATGACGACAATGGGGCGTAGGCCCTGGGCGAAAGCCTTCTGCGTGACGAACCGGGTTTGCGGCATCGGCCCTTCAACGGCGTCGACCAGCAACAGCACTGAGTCCACCATCGACAGGATGCGTTCCACCTCGCCACCGAAGTCGGCGTGACCTGGGGTGTCGACAATGTTGATCCGGTAATCACCCCAGGTAATGGCGGTGTTTTTCGCCAGAATGGTGATGCCGCGTTCTTTTTCGAGATCGTTGCTGTCCATCACCCGCTCACCCATTTCCTTGCGGCTGGTGAGGGTGCCGGATTGTTTAAGGAGGCAGTCGACAAGGGTGGTTTTGCCATGGTCGACGTGGGCGATGATGGCGATGTTGCGCAGATTGGCGATCACGATGGGGGTGGCCGGTTCGAAAGGGGCGACATTATAGGCATGTAAATCTTGCGTGGTGCAGTGCATTCATGTTTTGCCGCGCCGACGCCGCCTCCCGAAAACCTGCGGCAGCGCTTGACGCTTCAGGCAAACGCGCCGCGGCGGGCGCGCTCGTGGGATCCCTTCGCTATACTGCGACGCAGCGCTGGCTCGCTGGCCAGACCTCTAACTCAAGCCCTCAGGAGTGCGGTCCCCTTCATGCCTCATCGTCAGGATCCCGCCACCATTGCTGCCCTCGATCTCGGCTCCAACAGCTTTCACATGGTGGTTGCGCAGCCGCAGGACGGTCGCTTTCGGGTGATCGATCGCATGCGCGAAGTGGTCCGCCTCGGGGCCGGATTCGACGGCCAAAACCGGCTGACACCCGAGGCCAGCGAGCGCGCCCTGCGTTGTCTGAGTCGCTTTGGCCAGCGAATACGCCACCTGCCGCCTGATGCCGTGCGGGCTGTCGGCACCAATGCGCTGCGCATGGCGCGCAATTCAGAAAGTTTCTTGAGCGGTGCCGAGCTCGCGCTGGGTCACGCTATCGACGTTGTCTCCGGCTACGAGGAGGCAAGACTCATCTATTTAGGTGTTTCCCACGGTTTGGGCGACAGCGCGGATCTGCGACTTGTCATCGATATCGGTGGTGGCAGCACGGAGGTCATCGTAGGACGGCGGTTTGAGCCTTTGGTGATGGAAAGCCTGCATATGGGCTGCGTGAGCATGAGCCAGAGTTTTTTCCGGGACGGGGTGATTGACGCCTCCCGCATGCGCGCGGCCGAAATTGCAGCGCGACAGGAAATTGAGCCAGTGGAAGAAGCCATCGGGCGCTCCGGCTGGCAGGTGGCGATTGGCGCTTCCGGCACCTTGCTCGCCATCAACCGGGTGCTTGCCGCGCAGGGCTGGGCGACTGACGGCATTACGCGTGAAGCCATGCTCCGCTTGCGCACCGCGCTCATCGATGCGGGTCATGTGGAGCGGCTGACCGCGCTTGGCATCTCGGCCGACCGGGCGCCTGTACTGCCGGGCGGTCTCGCCATCGCGCTCGGCGCGTTCGAGGAGCTCGGCATCACGCGCATGCGTGTTTCCGACACCGCCATGCGCGAAGGTTTGCTCTACGACCTGATGGGCCGTATTCACGATGAAGACGTGCGCGAGCAGACTGTAGCCAATCTCACCCAGCGTTTTGCGGTCGATCAGGCCCAGCTCACGCGAGTCGTAGCCACCAGCGCCCAGTTACTGACGCAGGCCGGCGGCGAATGGGTGCCGGTCGATGAGGAAACCCGTCACCTGCTGCGGTGGGCGGCATCGCTGCACGAGATTGGCCAGACGGTCTCCCACTCGCAATACCAGAAACACGGCGCGTATTTGCTCCATCACCTCGATATGCCGGGGTTTTCTCGCGGCGAACAGAACCGCTTATCGAATCTGGTGCGGGCCCATCGACGGAAAATTCCGTTGGCCGACTTTGGTATGGGGCCGGACCCCCGCACCCAGCTGCGGCTGGCCATCGTGCTGCGGCTGGCGGTGGTGTTGCATCGGGCGCGTGGCGCAGCCGCGCCGCCCGCCGTTTCACTCAAGGTGGAGGACACCACGCTGCGGCTGGGCTTCCCGCGCGGTTGGTTGGCCGCGCACGCGCTCACCACCGCCGATTTGGAGCAGGAGGCGGAATACCTCCGCAGCGTGGGCTACAGGCTCAAGTTCAAGTAAGCGGTTCGTGCTCGCCTAGCTGCTCAAGCAGCAGGAGCTGGGCATCGCGATGCCGTCCGCTGCCTTTCACGCGTTCATAGCTGCCGTCGCTTTGCAGTTGCCAGGCCCGGCTATTGTCCTGCAGGTAGTTTTCCAGCCCCTCTTTGACGATGCGATCGCGTAGCCGCCGGTCTTCAACGGGCAGGCAGGCTTCGATGCGATTGAAGAAATTCCGCCCCATCCAGTCCGCGCTGGAAAGATAGACCTCCGGGCTGTCTTCGTTCTGGAAAAAGAACACTCGCGAGTGCTCCAGAAAGCGCCCGATGATCGAGCGCACCCGAATGTTTTCAGAGACGCCCGGAATGCCCGGTCGTAGCGCGCAGATGCCACGCACGATGAGATCAATCTTCACGCCAGCCCGCGAGGCTTCATACAGCGCGATGATGGTGTTGACCTCAATCAGCGCGTTCATTTTGGCGATGATGCGGGCCGGCCGCCCGGCGGCGGCGTGGTCGGCCTCGCGTTTGATGAGCTCCAGCATCCGGGGATGAAGGGTGAACGGCGACTGCAGGATTTTCTTCAGCTTGCTGGCTCGGCCTGGCGCCGTCAGCTGATGAAAAATGCGCTGGACGTCGGTACCCAGCGCGGCGTCGCAGGTGAACAAGCCGAAGTCGGTGTAGCTGCGCGAGGTTCTGGGGTGGTAGTTGCCGGTCGAAAGATGCACATAGCGCCGCAGTTGCTTGCCTTCGCGCCTGACCACTAACAGCATTTTCGCGTGGGTTTTATACCCGACCACGCCATAGACGACGTGCGCGCCAGCCTCCTGGAGACGGGTGGCCAGCTCGATATTGGCCTCTTCGTCGAATCTCGCCTTCAGTTCAACGACCACGGTCACTTCTTTGCCCGAACGTGCTGCGTCGACCAGTGTTTTGACGATGGGTGAATCAGGCCCGGTCCGGTAGAGCGTTTGCTTGATGACCAGCACGTCCGGGTCGAGCGCGGCCTGTCGAATGAACTCAATGACCGGAGCAAAGGATTGAAAGGGGTGATGCAGCAGCAGATCGCCCCGCCGGATCACGTCGAACATATCAGCGCCAAGCGGCAGGCGTCGTGGGCGACTGGGGCTGAAGGCGGGAAATTTGAGGTCTGGCCGGTCGATCATTTCGGTAACGGCCATCATGCGCTGCAGGTTCACCGGCCCTTTGCAGCGGTAAATGTCCTCCTCGTTGAGCCCAAATTCATGCTGGAGCAAGCGGGTCATCTGGACGGGACATTCGTCCGAGACCTCGAGACGAACCGCGTCGCCAAAGCGGCGCTGATGGAGTTCGCCTTCCAGCGCCCGCAGCAGGTCCTCGACTTCCTCATCTTCAACAAAGAGGTCGCTGTTGCGAGTGACCCTGAACTGGTAGCAGCCAGTCACCCGCATGCCCGGAAACAGGTCGTCAACGTGCGCGTGGATGATAGAGGAGAGAAAAACGAACTCCAGCCGGTCGCCGGTGAGCTCAGCAGGGATTTGGATAATGCGGGGAAGCGCGCGGGGCGCCTGCACGATAGCGATTGCGCTGTCGCGCCCGAAGGCATCGCGGCCTTCCAGCGAGACCATGAAGTTGAGGCTCTTGTTAAGGATGCGCGGAAACGGATGCGAGGGGTCGAGTCCGATGGGGGACAGCACCGGCATCAATTCGCGGTAGAAATGCCGCTTCACCCAGCGCGCCTGACGGACCGTCCACTCGGTGCGTTTGGGGAAGCTGATGCCCTCCCCATCCAGCGCGGGCAACAGAATCTCGTTGAGGACCCGATACTGCTCCGATACCAGCAAGTGGGCGATGTCGCCGATGCGCTTGAGCTGGTCGGCCGCGCTCAGTTGATCGGGACCGAGTTGTGCCGCCTTGTAGGCGACCTGCTGTTTAAGGCCGGCCACCCGGATCTCAAAAAATTCGTCCAGATTACTGCTCGCGATACAGAGGAATCGCAGGCGCTCGAGTAGCGGGTTGCTGGTGTCCTTGGCTTGTTCGATGACTCGTCGATTGAACTCAAGCAGCGACAATTCGCGGTTGATGAACAGGTGCGAGTCGGACAAATCGAGGGTTTTGGCGTCCATGGCGATGGCGTTTCTCCGCTAGTTTCGGGGCGCAGCCCCAGCCGCACTCTCTGCTAAGATGCCCCGCGGTAGACAGTCAGTAAAGACTCATCCGTCCGGGTTATGAGCAACACAGCGATGGCCAAACCGTCCAGCAAGCGCAAAAAATTAACACTGGCCGATCGTGCCGATCGCCACATTCTCTACGAAAAATCCGTTCAGGATGCAGAATCTGAAATTGATTTCGTCGACGAAACATTTCGGAACCTTCGGGGCCGCGACCCGCGAACCCTTCGCGAGGATTTCTGTGGCACGGCCAACGTGTGCTGCGAGTGGGTCCGTCGCCGTCCGGACAATACGGCGGTTGGCGTTGACCTTGACGCCTCTGTGCTGGCCTGGTCCCGAGAGCACAAGCTGCTCACACTAGAAAACGCTCAGGCCAGCCGGGTTCGGCTCATCGAGGGCGATGTACTCACCACCCGAGGCCGTTCGGTTGATGTGGTACTGGCCATGAACTTCAGCTACTGGCTGTTCAAGACCAGGCTGCTCCTCCGGGAATACTTTGCGGCGGTTCATCGCAATCTAAAGCGGGATGGGCTCTTCATTCTGGATTGCTATGGCGGTTATGACGCCTTCCGCGTCTTGCGCGAGCGCCGCCAGTACAGAACCCATAACTATGTGTGGCATCAAGCCAGCTACAATCCAATATCGGGTCTAATGAACTGCCATATCCATTTCACCTTTCGCGACGGCTCGAAACTGCCCGAGGCTTTCAGCTACGAATGGCGCTTATGGACCCTGCCGGAATTGCGCGAATTGCTCGCCGAAGCGGGGTTCAGCAAGTCGATCATCTACTGGCAAGGCTGGGACGAAAAAACCGGGGAACCGAACGGTCAATTTGCCCCTGCCGAGACCGCCGACGCTGATGCTGGCTGGATCGCTTACATCGCTGCGTTGAAATAAGCTTTTTGTCATATGCCGGTTATATTCTCCCCGGCGTCAGTTGCCCCATCCCTCATCAGGAGAGATCCTTTGAAACAACATTTTCGAGTTTCCGCCCTGTTGGTCGGGTTGGCCTTCGGCTGTGGTGCGGCCGCGGAAACGCCTGACGACGCCGTGGATAAAGCTATCGGTGAGTACACGAAAGCCAGCGGTATCTCCGGGAGCCTGTCCAGTGTCGGCTCCGATACGCTCGCTAACCTCATGACGCTGTGGGGCGAAGAGTTCAAAAAGCTTTATCCCAACGTCACCATTCAGATTCAGGCGGCCGGTTCCAGTACCGCTCCGCCAGCCCTCACCGAAGGCACCGCCACCCTCGGCCCGATGAGTCGCATGATGAAAAGCGAAGAGGTAGAAGCCTTCGAAGGTCGTCATGGCTATAAACCCACCGCAATCCCCGTCGCGGTCGATGCGCTCGCCATTTTTGTCCATAAAGACAACTCGCTCGTCGGCATCACCGTTCCCCAGATCGACGCCGTCTTCTCCGCCACGCGGAATTGCGGTTTCGATAAGGACATCAAGACCTGGGGCGATTTAGGCATGACGGGCGAATTGGCGTCGCAGTCCATTCAGCTATTCGGTCGCAACTCTGTGTCTGGCACTTACGGCTATTTCAAGGAAGCCGCACTGTGCAAGGGCGACTACAAGAACACGGTCAACGAGCAGCCGGGTTCGGCCTCTGTAGTACAAGGCGTGACGAAGTCCATCAACGCCATCGGCTTTTCGGGAGAAGGCTATAAAACTTCCGGCGTGCGCATGGTGCCGGTGGCGAAAAAGCCGGGCGGGGAGTTCATCGAGGTTTCTCCGGCGACAGCGCTGTCCGGCAAATACCCTTTGTCGCGCTTTCTGTACGTGTATGTGAACAAGCATCCCAACGAGCCCCTCGCCCCGCTGGAAGCCGAGTTTATCAAGATGGTGCTGTCCCGCACCGGGCAGGTCACCGTGGTGAAGGACGGATACATTCCGCTTCCGGCAAAAATAGTGACCAAAGTGCTGGGCTTGCTGGGTAACTGAAGAAAACCCGTCCAGAGTCGCTACATCGGCACTGCCTGCGTTCAGGCGGTGCCCATTATTTTCTTGCAGGGACTATTGTGAACGACGTCACACTGTCAGAAGTTGCCTCCTCGGGTCTCGCGATTCGCCGGACCCGGATGCTCAAAGATCGCCTTTTTGGATGGACCATGGCGGTCGGCGGCATCACCGTAATTGCCGCCCTGCTGACCATTTTCCTCTATCTGGTGTGGGTGGTTTTTCCGCTGTTCTTGCCCGCAAAACTCACGCCGATAAGCGCCCCTCAGTCTCTGGGCCCAAATGTCGTTCATCTCTCGCTCGAGGAAAACGCCGACCTCATGTTTGTGGTCAACGGTGACGGCACTTATCGCTTTCTCGACGCCGCCGACGGCAAAGATCGCGGTCATGGCACACTCCTGCCCCCAGGTTCCACCCTCGTAACCGGCTTGTCCGGCTACAACAAGCACGGCGTGGTGGGCTTCGCGACGACCGACGGCCTGTTCAAGGTGGTGAAGCCCGTTTATCGGTCAACGTTCCGCAACAACGTGCGAGGGGTAGACCCCGCGCTTGAATATCCGGCGGGCGAGGACTTAATCACCGTTTTCGAAGATGGCAGCACGCCAGCGGCCGCGACTGCGGCAGGTAACGGCAATATCACCACCATCGCAGCCGTGAACGAACAGGGTCAGATGGTGCTTGCGCACGTCGCGCCTGGCGAGGGGCTTGCGCTCGACGCGGACAGCGTCTCGCTGGAGACTACCCTCACACTGCTTAAGCGCGAGACCACCGAAAAGGTCTCGCACCTGTTGATGGACGACGACCAACGGCGCCTTTTCGCGGTGTCGTCAGGCGGCCAGGTCGAGTTTTTTGATATCCGGGATGCGAGCAGCCCCCGTCATGTTGAAACATTGAAGGTCGTTCCCGACGGCGTCACGGTCACCGATGCCCGGCTGCTCGCCGGCGGTAGTTCACTTCTGGTGGGCGACAGCACGGGCCGAGTCACCCAGTGGTTTCCGGTGCGCGACAGCAACAACAAAATGCGCCTCTCACGCATTCGGGAGTTCACCGCACTGAAGGCGCCGATTGCCCGCATTGAGCCGGAGTACTTTCGGAAAGTCTTCGCGGCAATCGATACCGAAGGTCATGTCGGACTCTTCCACACCACCGCCGAGCGAACGCTCGCGGAACTGCCCACCGACCTCAAGCAAGCGACTAAGCTCGCGCTCTCCCCGCGTGCCGAAGGTCTGGTTGCCCTCGATGCCTCCGGCGCCGTTAATCGCTGGAACGCCAATAATCACCATCCTGAGGTGTCTTGGCATGCCTTGTGGGAAAAGGTCTGGTACGAAGGGCGCGAACAGCCCGAATACCTCTGGCAGTCCTCATCGGCAAGCAACGACTTCGAGCCTAAATTTAGCTTGACCCCGCTGGTTTTCGGTACCGTGAAAGCAGCTTTCTACGCGTTGCTGTTCGCAATTCCGCTGGCGATTGCGGGGGCCGTCTACACCGCGTTCTTCATGAACCCAAAGCTGCGCGCGGTCGTCAAACCGTCGATCGAAATCATGGCCGCGCTGCCCACAGTGATTATCGGCTTTCTGGCCGGCTTATGGCTCTCGCCGCTAATCGAATCGCATCTGTTCGGTGTCTTGGCCACATTTTTCATCATGCCGCTTGCGGTAGTGGTGGCGTCCTGGCTCTGGAGCCTCACGCCGCGAACCCTGCGTCAGCGACTTCCGCTTGGCAGCGAAATTCTCCTTGTTGTGCCTCTGGTGTGTCTGGTCATTTGGCTGGCGATGGCGGCCAGCCAGCCGCTGGAACAACTCTGGTTTGACGGCAATCTGCCGCGCTGGTTGACGCAGAATTACGGCATCACCTACGACCAGCGCAATTCGCTGGTGGTGGGGCTCGCGATGGGTTTTGCGGTCATTCCCAACATTTTCACCATCAGCGAAGACGCCATCTACGCGGTACCCAATCAGTTGGCGACAGGCTCTCTCGCCTTGGGCGCTACGCCTTGGCAAACCGTCACCAGAATTATTTTGCTGACCGCGAGCCCGGGTATTTTCTCCGGCATCATGATCGGGCTTGGCCGAGCCGTGGGTGAAACCATGATCGTGCTGATGTCGACGGGCAATACGCCCATTATGGATTTCAGCCTGTTTCAGGGATTCCGCGCGCTGTCGGCCAACATCGCCGTCGAAATGCCGGAATCGGAAGTTAACGGTACGCATTATCGCGTGCTGTTCCTGGCGGCGCTGGTGCTATTCCTGACCACCTTCATTTTCAACACCATAGCGGAACTCGTGCGGCAGCGGCTGCGTGAGCGCTATAGCAACCTGTAAACAAACCATGCGCAGCAATTTCAATAAATGGCTGGTGAGTGGAACGCCTTGGGTGTGGCTCATTGCCGGGGCGGTTAGCCTGTGTCTTGTGATGGTGTTTGGCTTGCTGCTGATGATTGCCGGTAACGGCCTGCATCATTTCTGGCCGGCACAAATCGCCAAATTCGATGTGGGCGGCAAAACCCCCGCTGTCCTGCTTGGCGAAATCGCGGACCACGAAACCGTTGCGGCTTCGCGCGTTAAAGAGTCAGGCGGGCTGGTCCCGGAAGGCGCGACGGTTGTCGAGCGCCTGCTGATCAAACGCGGCAATCGTGACTTCGACGGTCAGGATTTCGTCTGGATCAACTCACCCGAAATCAAAACCCTCGAATATCCCGAAGACGTGGTCACGATTGAGCGTCGGGAATGGGGCAATCTCTACGGGCGCATTCGGGAATTGCGAACGGGTGGCAAACCCGTCGACATAAAAGATATGAGTCCGCTGCTTACCCGCGCCCTCGAACTGCGGGAGCAAGTCGACCATCTTCAGGTGAAGGAAATTGGCAGCGTCAACTACGCTCTGGAACGTCTGCGCTTGCGCGAGAAAATTGCGCGAAAAGCCGGCGAGACCGCCGAGGTTGCCGCGCTCGCCGTTGAGAAAAAGCGTTACGAAGCGCAGTACGAGGAACTCACCGGCAAACTCAAATCGCTAAACGCCGATATCGAGCGCGATACCCTGCTGTTTGAAACCATCTCGGGCCAGCAGCGCGAAGTGCCCTTGTCGAAAGTCGTCAGAATTTTCGCGCCAAATTCCATGTCTGCGCTCCAGAAGGCCGCGCATTACGTGGACAAGGTTCACGAGTTCATTACCGAAGCCCCACGCGAAGCAAACACTGAAGGCGGTGTGTTCCCGGCGATTTATGGCACGGTGCTGCTGGTGCTCATGATGTCTGTCTTCGTGACGCCCTTGGGCGTTATCGCTGCCGTTTATTTGCGCGAATACGCCCGCCCCGGCCCGATGACCAGCGCCATCCGCATCGCGGTGAACAATCTCGCCGGTGTTCCCTCAGTGGTCTATGGCGTGTTCGGTTTTGGCTTCTTCGTCTACCTCATCGGGGGCTCGCTCGACGAGGCGTTCTTTTCGGACTCCCTGCCGTCTCCCACGTTTGGCACGCCTGGCCTGCTCTGGTCCTCCTTAACGCTTACCCTGTTAACGGTGCCCGTGGTTATCGTGGCGACAGAGGAAGGTTTGGCGCGTATCCCGCGCGCAATTCGCGATGGCAGTCTGGCGCTCGGCGCCACCAAGGCGGAAACGCTTTGGCTTACCGTGCTCCCGATGGCGACGCCAGCGATGATGACCGGGCTCATTCTCGCGGTGGCTCGCGCCGCCGGTGAAGTGGCGCCGCTCATGATGGTGGGCGTGGTGAAGCTAGCGCCTGCCTTGCCCTTGGACGGCGACTTTCCGTATCTGCATCTTGACCGAAAATTCATGCACCTCGGTTTTCACATTTACGACGTTGGCTTCCAAAGTCCTAACGTAGAGGCGGCACGGCCGCTGGTGTATTCAACGGCGTTTTTGCTCGTTGTCATTATCATGTCGCTTAATCTGGCAGCCATCAGACTCCGGAATCGTCTCCGGGAGAAATACAATGCAACAGAGTAATCCGCAGGCGCAGCCTGATACGTCCCCAATCCCTGACTTCTCCAAGGCGGCCAAGCACTATGAGCGCTCCGCGCCTGGGGCAGCAGAATGTCTTAGCGTAGAAGACCTATGCCTTTTCTACGGTCAGCATCAGGCCTTGTTCAACGTCAACATGAGCATCCGCGAGAAGCGGGTCACGGCGTTTATCGGGCCTTCAGGTTGCGGTAAATCCACCTTGCTCCGCTGCTGCAATCGCTTGAACGAGCTCATCGGTAATGTGCGCACCGAGGGTGCCATCAACCTGAAAGGCGAGAACATCTATTCGCAGAGCATGGACATTTCCAATCTGCGGCGCCGGGTGGGCATGGTCTTCCAGAAGCCAAACCCGTTCCCGAAATCGATCTACGAAAACGTGGCCTATGGCCTGCGAATTCAGGGCATCAATAACCGCCGCGTGCTGGATCCGGCAGTCGAAAAAGCGCTGCGATCGGCGGCTCTCTGGGATGAAGTACGCGACCGCTTGCACCAAAGCGCGCTCGGTCTCTCCGGTGGTCAGCAACAGCGACTGGTTATCGCCCGCGCGATTGCAATTGAGCCTGAGGTGTTGCTGCTCGACGAACCCGCGTCGGCGCTCGATCCAATTTCCACGCTGAAAATCGAAGAGCTTATTTTTGAGCTCAAGGCGAACTACACCATCGTCATCGTGACCCACAAC
The DNA here is from genome assembly GCA_945876945.1 of Klebsiella pneumoniae. Classification (GTDB taxonomy): domain Bacteria; phylum Pseudomonadota; class Gammaproteobacteria. Next base: position 30,021 of record CAMCQE010000002.1, on the reverse strand, counting down.
ATGCAACAGGCGGCGCGCGTTTCCGATTACACCGCGTTTATGTTCATGGGCAAACTGATCGAAATGGACGAGACGAAGAAAATCTTCACCACGCCCACCCAGAAGCAAACAGAAGACTACATCACGGGCCGTTACGGCTAAGGACCCGCCCGCGGACTTCTTGAGTTAACGCAATAGGGATATCGTTCACTGGCGGAGGATAAGACCATGCCAGTCAGTCGCACTCATCACATTTCGCATCAGTTCGATAAGGAACTCGAAGACCTGCGCTCACGGGTGCTGGCGATGGGCGGGCTGGTTGAAGAGCGCCTCGCTCAGGCGCTTGATGCGATTACCCATCCCAGCGTTGAACTGACAGACTTTGTCGTTCGCGGCGACAGTAAAATCAATACGATGGAAGTGGAGATCGACACGGAGTGCACCGGCATTCTGCTCCGCCGCCAGCCTGCTGCCAGCGACCTGCGCCTGGTGCTCGCCGTAAGCAAAATCAGCACGGATCTGGAACGCATCGGCGACGAAGTCAAACGCGTCGCAAAAGTCGTTGGCAATATCGCCCTTGAAGGTAATTCTCGCTCGTACTACGTGGGTGTTCTGTCGATCGGTCAGCGGGTCCGGCGAATGCTCAGGGCTGCGCTCGATGCCTTTGCCCGGATGGACTCCCATGCTGCGCTGTTAGCGGCCAGGGAAGACCCCGAAATTGACCGCGAGATGGAAGCCTTTATGCGCCAACTCGTGGGCTCCATGATGGAAGACGCTACCTGCATACCGACAGTGTTGGATGTCATTATCGCGGTCCGGGCCTTTGAGCGAATCGGTGAGCATGCGGACAATATTTGCGAGAACGCGATCTTCATGGTCGAAGGCAAGGACGTCCGGCACGTCGCGCTTCAGGATATTGAGCAGGCCTTGAATTTACAGCGCGGGCTCGGCTAACGCCCGTTGAACTGTCTGAGGCCTGAGCTAAGCCGCCCCTTCACGTGAGGCGGTGGCTTCATCGGAATCGACCTCCTCAGGAATAATCTTCCCAACCGGGAAATCACAGCGAAAGACGCTGCCCTCGCCCCTTATGCTTTTGATGTCCAGACTGGCGCCGTGCCGGAGTAGCACGTGCTTGACGATGGCCAACCCAAGGCCGGTTCCGCCGCCGGCTCGCGAGCGAGAGTGATCAACGCGGTAAAAACGCTCCGTAATGCGGTCGAGATGCTCCTCGGCGATTCCGACACCGTTGTCCTGAACCTCCAGATGCGCGCCCGTGGCGTCCTGATACCAGCGGATGCGCACGATGCCTTTGGCCGGCGTGTAATTGACTGCATTGAAGACCAGATTGGAAAATGCGCTGAACAGTTCTTGATGATTTCCCGCGACCTGTAGGCGGGCATCGGCTTCCAAAGAAAACAGATGTTCGCGTTGTCCGCTCAGTGCCCTCGCTTGCTTGATGACGTCGGAGAGCAGTTCACTCACCAGCACGGGTCGCGGGTCGCTGATGGTGTGGTCCTGTTCCAGACGCGATAGCAACAAGAGCTCCTCAATCAGCGACTGCATGCGATCGGCATGCGAGCTCATCTGCTCCAATGCAGGCACCCAGGCCGGCGGCGCCAGCTTGCGCTGTTCAAGCAGCGATTCGAGAAAGCCTTTAATCACCGTAGTAGGTGTGCGGAGTTCATGTGAAACGTTGGCCACGAAGTCGCTGCGCATCTGGTTCAATCGATGCAGCTGGGTCACGTCACGCGCCACCAGCAGCCACTGCTCGTTGTCGTAGGGCGCGAGCAGCACGTTGAGAAAGCGGTTAGGGTCGCCGGGCGAAGGAATTTCGATCGTCGTCGCCTGATTGTGTTCCTTGATCAGGTCCAGCAGACGAGGCATGCGGATCAAGTTGGTGATTCGCTGGTTCATATCTTCTGGCCAGCGAATGCCCAGATCTTTTTCGGCTGCCGCGTTTGCCCATTGCACAGAGCCGTCGGGGTCAAGCACTACTGTGGGGTCAGGAAGGGCGCGGGTCGCTTGCTGAAATTGCTTGATATAGCTTGCGAGCTTCTTTTTGCGCTTCTTGTGGCGCTCGCGAAGATAATCGATCTCAATGGCGAGCTCTTCGAATACGCCCGGCGGCTCTGGCGGTGAAAAGCGTTTGCTGTCGCGCAGCCAACGGAGCATTTGATAGAGATTGCCGTGTAGCCACGCGATGTAGAGCAGCATCCCGGCGATGATGCCGCCCGAGACCTGACCCACAATCCAGCCGATCGCTCCAGCGAACGCCAAGGCGAGAAGCAGTCGTCCTATATCTCTAATCGCCATGCGTTTAAGCCTTGGTCCCGAGCCACCGCGTGTCGCGGAGATGCGGGTCTATCGCAATCTGCTCTACCCGTCCGACCGCATCACGCCGGCTGGGTGGAGAACCGATAACCCACGCTGCGGACCGTCTGGATGTATTGATCGTAGCCGTGTGGCTCAAGGATCTTGCGGAGTCGTCTGATGTGAACGTCTACCGTGCGCTCTTCAATGTACGCCTCGTTACCCCACACTTCATCGAGCAACTGGCTGCGGGTGTAGACCCGCTCCGGATGAGTGAGGAAAAAATGGAGGAGCCTGAATTCGGTGGGGCTGAGTTCAAGCGGACGGTCGTCGATCGCGACCCGGTGCGTCTGGGTGTCCAGTCTCAGGCTGTTGACCGTGACCGCTTCTGCCTCTTCGGTAACCTTGGTTCGCCGCAACACCGCGCGAACCCGCGCGAGGAGCTCGCGGGTGGAGAAGGGCTTGGTGATGTAATCGTCGGCGCCGCTATCAAGGCCTTTGATCTTGTCCGATTCCTCGGTTTTGGCCGTCAGCATGATGATGGGAATATCTGCCGTTCGCGAGTCGCGCTTCAGGCGACGGGCGAAATCGATGCCGCTGATCCCGGGCAGCATCCAGTCCAGCAGAATCAAATCAGGACGCCGGCTCAGGAGACTGGCTTGCGCCTCCTCAATGTCGCCTGCTTCTGCGCATCCGTAACCATCACCAGCCAGCGTGAAACTCAGCATCTGTCGGATGCCCGGTTCGTCGTCAACGATCAATATGTGTCCGGCCATGATGATTAGCTTCCTGCGTCCAATCGACGCCAACTGGGATTGAGCCTAGGCAATGTTACGTGCCAATGAATGAAATGTGCGAGCGATATAGCGACCGCGCGAGCGCCGGATGAATGTCGGGAAAAAGTCCCAAGCCGGAACGGCGCAATGGCGCAGGTTTCGCGTGGTTCTCATCAAGGGCGCTGGCTATCCTTGATTCGGCCCTTGGAAAACAGGGGCTGACCTAGGGACAGATCAATAACCACATGATGGAGTATAGACATGCGTAAGTTCACACAATATGTTGGCGCCCTGCTGCTTGGAACCGCTTTGACGGCAGCATGGGCAGAACCGGTTGATCTCAACACGGCAGACGCCAAGACGATTGCCGAGGTGATGGTTGGGGTGGGTCTCTCGAAGGCTGAAGCCATCGTCGAGTACCGGAAAGCGCACGGCCCTTTCCACTACGTTGACGACTTGGCGCTCGTGAAAGGCATCGGCGCGGCCACCATCACCAAAAATCGCGACAAGCTCACCGTCGTGATGCCAGAGAAATAAGCGAACCCTCCTGGCGCGAAATTGCGCTCACGCCGGCCCGGGCTTTCCGGGGCCGGCTTTTTTTTGCTCTGAAGCTAGCGCCTGAAGTATCCTCCAAGCGCCCTTTCGATCGGCAAAAAAATCAGTCACCTATCTAACTTTCGCGAGTCCCCTTCCCTGAAGCTGCGGGATTTCCCGGCATTTGGTCGTCATGCAGGAAAGATATTCCCCCGTTGAACTTGAGCCTCTGATTCAGGCCCGTTGGGCCGAAACTCAGATATTTGCTGCCGTTGAGGACATGACGCGGGAAAAATTCTATTGCCTGTGCATGTTTCCCTACCCCAGCGGGCGTCTGCACATGGGGCATGTCCGCAATTACACGATCGGGGATGTAATTGCCCGCTACCAGCGGATGCAGGGCAAGAACGTGCTCCATCCGATGGGCTGGGATGCATTCGGTCTACCGGCCGAAAACGCGGCCATCGAAAACAACGTGCCGCCGGCGCAATGGACGCGCTCCAACATTAACTACATGCGCGGTCAGCTCCAGCGCCTCGGCTTTTCCTACGACTGGGCCCGCGAGCTCGCCACCTGCGACGCCGATTACTACCACTGGGAGCAGTGGTTCTTCACCAAGCTCTACGAGCGGGATCTGGTCTATCGAAAGACCGCCGTGGTGAACTGGGATCCGGTTGACCAAACAGTGCTGGCCAACGAGCAGGTGATCGATGGGCGCGGCTGGCGCTCGGGGGCCTTGGTCGAGCGCCGCGAAATCCCCCAGTGGTTCGTGCGGATCACGGCCTATGCCGATGAGCTCCTGAACGATCTGGACGCGCTGGAAGGCTGGCCGGAAGCGGTCAAGACCATGCAGCGCAACTGGATTGGGCGCTCCGAAGGGCTACAGATTAAATTTGCCCTCGCCGACGGCAGCGGCGACCTTGAGGTCTATACCACCCGCCCCGACACCTTGATGGGCGTGACCTATATGGCGGTTGCGCCGGAGCACCCCGTCGCGCGCCGCGCCGCCGAGCAAGCCCCTGCAGTCGCCGAATTCCTTGCCTCCTGCGCCCAGACCTCCACCTCTGAAGCCGTGGTGGAGAAACTCGAGAAGCGCGGCATGCCGCTCGGGGTCGCCGTGCGCCATCCCTTGACCGGTGACGACATCCCGGTGTGGGTCGCTAATTTCGTGTTGATGAGCTATGGCACAGGCGCGGTGATGTCCGTGCCGGGCCACGATGAGCGCGACCATGAGTTCGCCAAACGTTTCGGTCTACCCATCAAACAGGTGATCCGGCCGGCTGACGGCAGCGAAATATCGGTCGAAGAAACGGCAGCGGTCGAGAAGGGCTTGCTGTGTCACAGCGGCGAATACGACGGGCTCACGTTTACCGAAGCCTTTGACGCCATCGCCCAGCGCCTGGCCGCTGAAGGGCGGGCCGAGCGACGGGTCCAGTACCGCCTGCGCGACTGGCTGGTGTCCCGTCAGCGCTACTGGGGTTGCCCAATCCCGGTGCTTTACGACGAAGCGGGCGCGCTGGTGCCGGAAGACGCCTCCCGCCTGCCGGTCCGCTTGCCCGAAGAAATCGAGTGGTCCGGCGTGAGTTCGCCGTTGGCGCAGATGCCGGCGTTCATCAACGCCACCTTGCCGGGTTCGGGTGCGCCCGCGCGCCGCGAGACCGATACCTTCGATACCTTCTTTGAGTCCTCCTGGTACTACGCGCGCTTCTGCTGCCCGGACAGCGACAACGCGATGGTCGACGAACGCGCCCGCTACTGGATGCCGGTCGACATCTACATCGGCGGAATCGAGCACGCAGTGCTTCATCTGCTCTACGCCCGCTTCTTCCACAAACTCATGCGCGACTCCGGGCTCGCGGTCGCCGACGAGCCATTTACCCGCCTGTTAACCCAAGGCATGGTGTGTAAGGAGACCTATTTCCGCGAGGCCGCGAGCGGCAAAAAGACCTACTACAACCCGGAATCCGTTGACGTCGAGACTGACGACAAAGGCCGCGCCATTACGGCCCGACTTCGCGCGGACGGCGAGTCGGTCACCATCGGTGCGGTCGAGAAAATGTCGAAGTCGAAAAACAACGGCATCGACCCGCAAACCCTGATCGACCGTTACGGCGCCGACACCGTTCGCCTCTACACCATGTTCGCCGCGCCGCCGGAGCAAAGCCTTGAGTGGTCGGACAGCGCCGTCGAAGGTGCCTTCCGCTTCCTGCGCGGGCTGTGGCGTATGACCTATGAGCACGTGAGCCGTGGCCCCGCGCCCAAGGCCGGTGCCTTGTCCGCTGAATTGAAGAACGTGCGCCGGAAAATTCACGAAACCATTGCCAAGGTGACGGACGACGTCAGTCGCCGCTACAAATTCAACACCGCGATCGCGGCGGTGATGGAACTGGTGAACGCGCTTGGCAAACTCGATACGGCGGGGGATGACGCCCGGGCCGTGATGCAGGAAGGATTGGAAGTCTGCACCTTGTTGCTCGCGCCGATCGTGCCTCACTGCACCGAATCCATGTGGGCGGCTCTTGGCCATGACTCCGTGCTGGCGACCGCTGCGTGGCCGGTAGTCGATACCGATGCACTCGCCCGGGATGAAATCGAAGTCGTGGTGCAGGTGAACGGCAAGAAGCGCGCAACGGTGCTGCTGCCGGTCGATGCCTCGCAGGCGTTGGCCGAGGAACGGGCGCTGGCGGATGAACACGTCGCGCGCTTTCTGGAAGGCCAGACGGTGCGCAAGGTCATCGTCGTGCCCGGGCGTTTGGTCAACATCGTCGCCAACTAACGATGCCAAGTCGCCGCCAGTGGTTCCGTCTGATGCTTGGTGCGGCTATCGCCCCGAGTCTCTCGGCCTGTGGCGGCTGGTATCTTCGCGGAAGGCGCAAAACCGCCCTTACGGGCTTGAAGTTTTATGTGAGACCGCTGGCGAATGGCCAACTCGAGAGCCTGCTCGCCGGTGAACTGCGTTACGCCGGCATCCAGATCACTCGCAAGCGGGAGGCGGCCGACGTCATCGTCGAATTGCGTAACGAGGAATTTGACCGTCGCATCCTGTCGGTCGACCCGACGACCGGCAAGGTGCGCGAAATCGAACTCGGTCTGCAGGTGCAACTTGAAGTCCGGGCCGCCAACGGCAGTTTGCTGATAGCGCCTGAACGGTTTTCCTTTTACGACGATTTTGTCTTCGACGAAGGCTCGGTGCTGGGCACACAGGAAGTGGAAAGCACCACGCGCGTGCACTTGGAGCGAAAGGCCGCCCGTTCGCTGGCGCTCCGGATGGAAGCGATCGATCCGCAGCACCTGCCCAAACGTGAACCTTAAGCCCGAACGTCTCGCGCAGGCGCTCAGCAAGTCGCCGTTACCGTCCATTCATCTGGTGTACGGCGAAGAGCCCTTGCAGCGACTGGAAGCCGCCGATGCGATTCGCCGCGCCGCCCAGGCCGCCGGCGCCGCGGAGCGGGTGCGCTTTGATGTCGCCACCGGCATCGACTGGGATTTCCTCCACGCCGAAACCATGAGCCTGTCCTTATTCGCCGGGCGGCGGGTGTTCGAAATCGATTTGGGCAAGAAAAAGCCCGATACGGACGCCCAGAACTTCATTGCCACGTGGACCGCACGCGGCGATCAGGAAGATTTCTGCATCCTGACCGCCGAGACACTGTCGAAGGATGAGCAGCAGGCCGCCTGGGTGCGGGCGATTGATACCCACGGCTTCGTGATTGGGTGTCGCCTGCCGGAGGGCGCCGAGTTTCGGGAATGGCTGCAGGCGCGCTGTCACGCGCGCGGCAAAACCTTGGCGCCTGAGGCGGCGGAACTGCTGGCGGTGCGCACAGAAGGCAATCTGCTGGCGGCGGCCCAGGAAATCGACCTCCTCCTGCTGTTAGTCGATGAGCCGCGCATTGGTCTTGAGCAAGCGCTGGCGGCGGTTAGCGATAGCGCCCGTTACGACGTCTACAAAGTGGTGGATAGCGCCCTGGCCGGCGATATCGCACGCGCCGTGCGCATGCTGCGTGGCGTACGCGATGAAGGCAGCGACCCGGTGGTGCTCAGTTGGTCGGCCGGGCGCGAGCTCCGCGTGCTGGCGAAAGTGGCGGCGGCCAGGGGCGTTGACGCGGGCTTTGCCGCCGAGCGCGTGTGGGCCTCCCGTCAGCCGCTCCTGCGGCGCGCCCTTCAGCGCCACACGCCCGCCCAGCTTGAAGCCCTGCTCCGCGAAAGCGTGCGCATCGATCAGGTCGCCAAGGGCATGGGCGAGGGCGACCCCTGGGAGGCGCTGGAATCCTTATTGATCGCGCTGGCCGGTGGGCCCCGACTGGGCATGCTGGCCGAGACTATGGCTCTTGTGAGGTAAAACCATGACCGACCCGTCCGTTTCTGAATATATGGCCACGCTTGGGCAGGCCGCACGTCGCGCCGCCGTGCTGCTGGCGAAGGCACCCACCAAAGCGAAAAACGCCGCGCTCATCGCGATTGCCGAACGCATTACCGCGAGCGCCGAGGCGATTCTGGACGCCAACTGTCGGGATCTCGAAGCCGCCGCCGCGCTGGATGCCGCGATGCGCGACCGTCTCACCCTGACGCCCGCGCGCGTGGCCGCCATGGCGGCCGGTTTGCGCGAAGTCGCCGCGCTGGCCGACCCCATCGGCACCGTCACGGACATGGCCTATCGCCCAACCGGCATTCAGGTCGGGCGGATGCGGGTGCCGCTGGGCGTGGTCGGGATCATTTACGAAGCCCGCCCCAACGTTACCGCCGATGCCGCGGCGCTGTGCCTCAAATCCGGCAACGCGGCGGTGCTGCGTGGCGGCTCGGAAGCGCATCACTCCAACCAGGCGATCGCCGCTTGCGTGCAGGCTGGCCTCGAAGCCGCCGGCCTGCCCGGCACCGCCGTGCAGGTGCTGGCCACTACCGACCGCGCGGCGGTCGGCGAAATGCTGGCGCATCCCGAATACATCGACGTCATCGTGCCGCGCGGCGGCAAGGGGTTGATTGAGCGCGTGAGCCGCGAGGCGCGGATGCCGGTCATCAAGCATCTGGACGGCGTCTGCCACGTGTTTATCGATGCCGACGCCGACCTCGACAAGGCCGTTGCCATCGCGGTCAACGCCAAGTGCCAGCGCTACGGCACCTGTAACACCATGGAGACCCTGCTGATTGACGCCCCGATTGCGCCGCGCGCGCTGCCGCTGCTGCTGGCCCGCTATCGCGAAGCCGGCGTTGAACTTCGGGGCTGCGAGAGCACGCGCGCCATCGACCCCAATGTTTTGCCGGCGACCGAGCAGGACTGGTACGAGGAATACCTCGCGCCGGTGCTGGCCATCCGCGTCGTCGAGGGATTGGACGAAGCGATCGCCCACATCCGCCAATACGGCTCGCAACACACCGACGCCATCGTCACGGAAAACCTCGTGCGCGCCCGGCGCTTCATCACCGAAGTGGATTCAAGCTCGGTGATGGTGAACGCCTCCACCCGCTTTGCGGACGGCTTTGAATACGGGCTAGGCGCCGAGATTGGGATCAGCACGGATAAATTCCACGCGCGCGGCCCGGTTGGTCTGGAAGGGCTGACCTCGCAGAAATGGATCGTGATCGGCGACGGGCATCTGCGCACTTGAGCACCGCGCTCGGCATTCTGGGCGGTACTTTCGATCCGGTGCACCACGGGCACCTGCGGCTTGCCATTGAGGTGCTGGAGCGTCTGGGGCTGGATGAAGTCCGGCTCCTCCCCACGGCCACCACCAATTTGCGCGACACGCCGACCGCCAGCCCCGCCCAGCGGTTGGCGATGCTTGAATCGGCGCTGGTGCCGGGCCTCGTGGCCGACGACCGCGAAATCCGCCGCGGTGGCCGCAGCTACACCATCGACACCCTCATTGAGATGCGGCAGGAACTGCCCTCCGCCTCGTTTTATTTTGTACTCGGCGCCGATGCCTGGAACGCCTTGCCCCGCTGGCATCGCTGGCAGGAGTTGCTGGATTACGCCAACCTCGTGATTGCCACCCGCCCCGGCGTCACGCTGACGGATATCCCTGAGCTGGCAGCGGCACGCTGCGAGACGCTCGCCGAGTTCCGCGCGGCGCGCGCCGGTCGGGTGCTGGTGTTGCCCATTCCCCGCCTCCCCATTTCCTCTACCGATATCCGGGCACGGCTGCAGGCCGGCCACCGTGTTGACTACTTCACGCCCGCCGCGGTGGTGGCGCTGATTGATCGCGAAAGGCTTTATCGCGAATGAATTGAGGCGCTTCTGGTTGTGCCCGGCGCCGCCGCCCGCCACAATGTCGCGGATGGCAGTTACCCCTAGAAAACTTCTCGATATCGTCACCGTAGCACTCGATGACGGTAAGGCCGAAGACATCAAAGTCTTCGACGTTCGCAAACTCACCTCGATCGCCGACTTCATGGTGGTCGCCAGCGGACGCTCCTCGCGTCAGGTCAAAGCGCTGGCCGAACGCGCGGCAGACGCCGCCCGCAAGCGGAAGGTCAAGCCGCTGGGCATGGAAGGCGAACAAACTTCCGAATGGGTGTTGCTCGATCTGGGCGATGTCATCGTCCACGTCATGCAGCCCGAGTCACGCGCCCACTATCAGCTGGAGAAGCTGTGGGACGCCGGCCCGCCGATTACCCCGGTGCTGAGCGCGCCCAAAGCCAAACCCAGAACCAAGCCCAAGGCAGAAGCGCCGGTCGCGCCAATTAAAGCGGCGGCTGCGCCCACGAGCGCGCGCGCCAAGCCTGCGACGACCACAGGCACCCCCAAGAAAGCCGTTGCCGCGAAAGCGGTCGCCAAAAAAGCCGTGGCCAAGAAAGCGGCCGCCAAGAAAGCACCGGCGGCAGCCCAGCGCCCGCGCGCCAAGGCCAAGCCGGCCGTTTAGGCCGCTGGGTTCCGGGCCGTGCGGCTGCACCTCTACTGTGTAGCGCGCCGGCCGCCGGCCTGGGCGGCGGAAGCCAGCAACGAATATCTCAAACGACTCACCGGCCAGCTCGATTTTCGGCCGCGTGAGATAGCGCCCTATACCGGCGCGGCCAGCGTTGATCAGCAGCGCGAGCGCGAAGGTCAGACCCTGCTGAAAGCCCTGCCGGACAACGCCTGGCTGGTGGCGCTGGATGAACGCGGTGCGGCCTGGACCACCCAGCAGCTGGCCACCCGTCTTGAAGATTGGCGAACGCGCGGCGGCGATGTAGTGCTCGCCATTGGCGGTGCCGAAGGCCACGCGCCACAAACGCGCTCAGCCGCGCGCGAGGTCTGGTCACTCTCACCGCTCACCTTGCCGCATGCGCTGGTGCGGGTGATCGTCATCGAACAGATCTACCGCGCCTGGTCCATCCTCAATCACCACCCTTATCACCGCGCATGACGCCTCCCACGCTCTGGCTCGCTTCCCGCTCGCCGCGTCGCGCCGAGTTGCTGCGCACCTTGGGTGTCGCCTTTGCACCGCTCGATGTGGAGGTGGATGAATCGGTCCATGCGACTGAAGCGGCGCCGGCCTATGTGGCGCGTCTTGCCGCCGCCAAAGCGGCGGCGGGCGCCCTGCACGCCCCGCGCGCGCTCCCCGTGCTGGCGGCGGACACCACGGTGGTGTGTGGGGAAGAAATCTTCGGCAAGCCGGTCGACCGCCAAGATGGCCTGCGCATGCTGCGCTTATTGGCCGGTCAGTGGCACGAGGTTTATACGGGCGTGGTGGTGGCGACCGCAGATCGGCAGCATGCGGCCACAGTCGTCACGCGCGTGCGCTTTCGCCCGCTCACGGTTGAGGAAATGACCGCGTACTGGGCGAGCGGTGAGCCGGCAGACAAGGCCGGCGGTTACGGCATTCAGGGTTTGGGCGGGGCGCTCATCGAGCGCATTGAAGGCAGCTACTCCAATGTGGTGGGGCTGCCGCTGGCCGAAACGCAGGCGCTGCTCAGCGCCGCCGGCGTGCCCCACGCGCTGGGCTGAAGCCTCAGGCGTCGGGCTTCGGCGCGATGCCGGTCAGCGACATGCGGGCCGAGATTTCTATCCAGTTGCCGTCCGGATCGGCCACAAAGCCGAAGCGCGCCACTTGCCCGAGGCTAATCGGCGCCCGCGCCAGCCGGCCGCCGCGCGCCACGATCCCTTCGCAAGCCTCGTCGGCGTCGAAAATCTGGACGGTGAGATAACGCCAGCCCGGCGCGATGAAGTCCTCGTGCCAACTGCCACCAGGCCCCTCTTCCACAAATAGCAGGCTGTCCCCGCAGCGGGCGACGTTTGGGCCGGCCTGCTCAAACTCCATGGCCTTCAGGTAAAACGCCATCATGCGTGCCGGATTCGGCGTGCTCACGGTGATGCCGATTTTCGTCACGCCGTCGGTGCCCGGCGGCACCACGCGCACTCGCCCGCCGTCGGGATGTTGGCCTTCCCAGTGGCTCGCGCCTTCGCGAGCAATCGTGAGACCCACATAGCCGGAGGCCGGCCAGTCCGGCATCGCCGCCGCGTAATCGTTCACCTTGACCACCGAGTTGTGCGCGTCGTAGCGGTGCTGCACCCAGCCGTTGCCCACCGGCAGCTTGTGGTCGAGCCGGAGCCCAACGGCCTCGCCCCAGAAAGCGTCATGCGCGGCGATATTGGCGGTGAAGAGGCCGAGGTCCAAATGCGGTTTGGCGAGTTTCATGGGCGGAGTCTCAATCTGGCAGAAGGTCGAGCGCGTGGTTGTCGAGCGCCTGCAGCGCGCCACCAATCGTCATTTGCATCAACATGGCGTCGCCGCGTTCGGTGCGCTTCACGATGAGGGTCGCCGCGATGGCCACCGCGATCACGGCGAAGCTGTAGTGGCGATAGTCGGCCATCAAATGCTCGAAGGAATAATCCTTCACGCCCAGGGCGAGCAGTTCGGCGTGGTAGCCCTGCAACAGGGCCTGCTCATTCGCCTGGCGGACTTCTCGCGACAGCGCGCCACCAAGGAAGTAGGCGACGTCCATGCCGGTGCCGAGGAAGTTGCTGGTCTGCCAGTCCACCACCGCAACCCGCTGGCCGGGGTGGAACATCATGTTGTCCGGGCGGAAATCGTTGTGCGAGAAGACTTTCGGGAACTGGCGGGGGCGGTTCCAGTAGGCGTGGTTGCGCACGTACTTGGCGCAGACGTCCTGCACTTCCGGCGAGAGCCAGCCGTCGTAGTGCTTCTTCACGTGATCCCAGCTCTGCTCAATAAGCGCCGTGGTGTAGAAGCCCTGCGCGCCCGGCGGCACATAGCACCAGTCGGCGGTGAGCAGCGATTCGTCGTTCCAGAAGGCGGCGTGCAGGCGGGCGGCTTCCGACAACGCCGCCTGCGCTTCTGCGATCGTGCAGCCGCGCATCTGGTCGCCCTGCTTGGCCGGCGCCAGATCCTCTAGCAGCAGCACAAAATCATTGGTAACCGGATCGAGCTCCGCCACAAACACCGAGGGCGTGCGGATGCCGGCGCGATGACTGAGTTCGCGATAGAACATGACTTCGGATTTATAGAAGCCCATCTCGCAGCCGGTCTTGCGGGCCACCTCGTTGGGCGAGCTGAATTTGCCGACCACCGTGCGTGGCGCGTCCGGCGCCGTCGGGCCCTCGTAGTGCAGGAAAAACCGGCGCGTTTCCCCGAGCTGGCCGGTGCCAACGCCTTCGCTTTCAAGGCGGGCGACGCGGGCGTCGATGCCGCGGGCGTGCAGGGCTTGGGTAATCCAGGCGGGCGTGACCTGATCTGGCGTAACAATGGCCATCGGCGCTGACATGAACGGTGCTCCCCTCAAACCGTCGCGCAGCGCGCGCGGCTGTTGTTGTGAATGGCGCTGACGTCTGAGGCGCCAGTGGTGGAATCTTAAGCCGCCCGCTGCCCCTTCCGACAGGGGCACGGCGGTGGGCTCAAGCGGTGGGCGCTGCGCGCAGCATCTCGAGATGCGGGATGCCGTCTTCGTCATACGGCGCGGTGACGGCCACGAAACCGAGCGCGCCGTAAAACTGCGCCAGATATTGCTGCGCGCCGATGCGGATCGCCTGTCCCGGATAGCGCGCTTCGACCTGCGCGATCGCCTCGCGCATCAGCGCCCACCCCACACCGGTGCGCCGCACTTCCGGCGTGCTCACCACCCGCCCAATCGAAGGCTCCGCGTATCTAATGCCCGGTGGCACCACGCGCGCTGTGGCCACCAGCGCGCCGTTCAGACGGCCTAAGCCGTGCCAGCACAACGGGTCAACGCCGTCCGGATCGAGATACGGACAGGCTTGCTCAAGGATGAACACCCGCCCGCGTAAGCGGAGAATGTCGTAGACCTGCTGGCCGCTGAGTTCATCGAACGCCAACCAGCGCCAATCGCATGTCGTCATCGCAGTGGTTTCCAAAAAGACGGGAGGGCGCGGGCCGCAGCTTGCCCGGGCCTTACCCCGGTCGCAATATCAGCGCCTGGGCGCGCCCGCAGCGGCCGGTATTCGTTAAAACAAACAGGGGAGAGGCTTCATGCAATTCGGGATTGGCGTCAGCACGCACATCAACAACTGGGACATCATTCGCTACGCCGAGGAGCTTGGCTTCGACCGCGCCTGGGTAGGCGACTCGCAGATGATCTGGTCGGACTGCTACGCCACCATGGCGCTCGCCGCCCATCACACCAAGCGCATCAAACTCGGCACCGGCGTGTCGATTACCGGCACCCGGATCGCGCCGGTCACCGCGCATTCCATCGCCACCATCAACGCGATTGCGCCGGGCCGCACGTTTCTGGGCATCGGCACCGGCCATACCGCGATGCGGGTGATGGGTCAGGACCCGATGCGGGTGGGCGAATTCCGCGAGTACCTGCGCGTGGTGCGCGCGCTGCTCGACGGCGAGGCGGTGGATTACACCTACAACGGCCAGACGCGCGAAATCCAGTTCCTGCATCGCGAGCGCGGCTTTATCGACATCGACCACCGCATTCCGATCTACGTGGCGGCCAACGGCCCGAAGGCGCTCGAAGCGACCGGCAAATATGGCGACGGCTGGATCACGGTGGGCGGCGAGCCGGAAGTGGTGGCGCCCAAGATGGCCGCCATCCAGACCGGCGCCAGCAAGGCGGGCCGCACGCTCCCCGACGATTTCCACACCGCGTTCATCGCCAGCAGCTGCGTGCTGCGGCCGGGCGACAAACTCACCGACGACCGCATCATCGATGAGACCGGTAGCTGGGTCGCCTGTGAGCTGCATTTCTTCTACGAAGTGTGGAAAGACAACGGTTGCAACGACGCGATCATTCCGCCGTACTTCCAGTCGATCTGGCCGGAATATCTGGCGCACGTGGAGAACATGAGCCTGCCCGAAAACGCGCGCTTCCGGCAGATCCACGACGGTCATCTGGTGTATCTCAATCCGGCCGAACGCCGCTTCATCACGCCGGATGCGATCAAATCGAGCGCGCTGGTGGGTGAGCCGGATGAGCTCATCGAGCACATCAAACGGCTCGAAGCCGGCGGTATCAAGGAGCTCGATCTGTGGCCGCCGATGGACTGCGAACGCAAAGTGCTGCGGGACTTCGCGGAATACGTGATGCCGGCGTTTCGCTAATTCGCCGATACCAAGGCCCTGTGGGAGCGGCCTGCCGGCCGCGAACTAGTGCCGGGTCACCGTAGACGCCGCGAATTGGCCCCCTAAATCCACAGCTGCACGCTGAGCCACAGCGTGCGGCCCGGGGCCGGAAATCCCACGGCGTCTTCGTAGTCGGCGGCGAGCGCGTTACGCAAGGCGAGCGCCAGAGCAAGCGTGGGATTCGCCTGCCAGCGAAAGCCCGCATCCAGCAGCGCGTGTCCCGGCGCGCGAATGAGTCCGGTGGGGATGGCGCTGTCCTTGTACTCATCGTTGAAGGACAGCGCGAGGCTCGATTCCAGACTTGGGCTGGTCTGCCAGACCACTTCGGCCGCGCCCTGCCAGCGCGGACGCGCGCGGAGCGGCGTCGCACTCTCAATATCGAGCCAGCCGAGCGAGCCCCGCGCGAGCCAGCGGGTGGCGAATTCGCGTTCGATGCGGGTTTGTACGCCACGGGTGGCGACCTGCGCGCGGTTCACGTTGGTGAACAGAACGGGGTCGAAGTCGATCAAATCCCGATACCGATGCTCAAACACTGCCGCACGCCAGTGCGTCGCGCCGCTGCCTTCGAGCCCCGCTTCCAGACTGCGCGCCCGCTCTGGCTTGAGCATCGGGTTGGCGATCAGGGGGTAGCCGAGCGCGTAGAGGCTCGGCAGCTTGAAGCCCGTGGCCACGCTCGCAAACAGCAGCGGGCCGTCGTCCAGCGGCGTGAGTTCCAGGCGCGCCCGCCCGCTCCACTCGGCCGGTCCCTGATTGGGGGCATCCACTCGCGCGCCGAGCGTGATCCCCACCAGCGCGCCGGGACGGAAGCTCGCCTCTGCAAAGCCGCTCGCCATTTCCCGTGAGCGCTCGAAGTTGGCCGGCAGCCAGCCGCCGAAATCTATCGCGCCCTGATTCCGGCCCGCTTCATGGCTGTACTCGGCGCCGAGCGCGAAGGTGAGCGACTGAAACGGTTTGGCGAGCACATCGGCCAGCACGTTGATGCGTTCCAGACGGGTATCGGCCCGGATCGCGGGCACGCCCTGCAGCACGCCCGGGGCAATCGCGGGCGTCATCACCTCGGCGTTCTGCGCGCTCCAGCGCACGGCCAGATGCGGTTTCAGTATGGCGGCGTCCACGGCCGAGAAATCGATGGCGGCCACGGTCATCTCGGTCTGGCGCGTTTCGCGTTCGCGATTCACCGCCAGCCGCGGGCCCCCGCTGTCTTCCGGAAATTCCCGACGGCCGCTCTGGCTGCCCAGCACGAAGCTCGACACCTTGAGTGCCCCCAGCTGCCGGTCGATTTTGAGCACGCCGTATTGGCGCGCGAGATCGACGCCGTCGGTCAGGCCGCCGCTGTCCATGCCGCCGCCGCCGAAGACAAGGCCGCCGTTGCCGGTGCCCACCGCCAGCGTGGCGTCGCCGCCAAAGCCGCCGGTGCTGTCCACCGACGTCGACAGTGTGGTGCTCTGTTCGTGCGGCGCGGCCTCGCGCAGCTTCATTTGGACTACGCCGGACAAGGCATCCGCGCCCTGCGTCGCAGACAGCACGCCGCTTGAGACTGCCACGCGCGACAGCACCGCCGGCGGCAGCTGCATGAAGTCGAAGGCGCCGCCCTGTGAGTTGCCGGGATCGTTCAGACGCACGCCGTCGAGCAGCACCAGTGCGTAATTCGGCTCGCCGCCTTCGATCGACAGATAGCTCTGCCCGCCCTTGTTGAAGGCGCGCACGCCGGGCAGGCGATTGAGCGCGGGCAAGACGGTGGTGTTTGGCCAGCGATTGAGGCTGGCCTCGTCGACCTCGGCAACCCCATCCGGTGCGGTGCGGCTGGCGGTGACGAGGATTTCCTCGGCGTGCACCGGCGCGTGTAGCGCAATGCCCACCAGCAGGCGCGTGAGCGCGGAACGACTTCGGTCAGGCAAACGGCAGCTCCTTTCACATGATGTTGAGCGCAGCTTGCGGTCCAAGACTTGGCGCGCGCCTGATGTTGATCAGTTGCCGGCGCGGTTCTCGCGGGATAGTTCGCTCCCGCCTGTCGCGGGAGAGGAATGCCTGTGGCCCGAATTTGGATTCTGCTGGTCGAGTGTTTGCTGGTGGGCGTGAGCGTGTTGGCGGCGGCCCCGCTGGCGAGTCGGCTGCGCCTGATCCCTCGCGCCCTCCTGCATCTGCCGCAGATCGATTTCAGCTTCGCCGATACGCGGGTGGTAGCGCTGGCATTGATGGCGGGGGCGGGCTTGAGTCTGCTCGCCCTGCGGCTGCTCGCCGGCTGGGACATTTTTGCCAGCCCCCGCCGGGCGGCGGCTGAAGGCTATGCGCTGCTGGTCGGGATCGTCATGGCCACGCTGGGTTTGTTTCTGCTTACCGCGATCAGCTTCAGTCCCGAACTGCTGCTGCAATCAACGCTCATCAGCTTCGCGCTGTTCGGTCTGCTCTACGTGGGCGTGGCGGGCTGGCGGTCCCGGCGCTTCGCCACCGCCTTCACCCAGTTGATGACCGCCAGCCTGCGGCTGCTTCGTTCACCGCTCGTGTGGCTGGTGCTGGTGTTCGCGCTCTCGCCGGTGGCGGTGGCCAAACGCTTCACCACCGATCGCGATTTCGCCAACTGGGTCACGACGCTGCGGGTGGCGGCCAATGTGCACGCGGCCTATCCCTTCGCGCTAACGAACGCGCTGGGCGAGACCCGTTTCGTCACGCCGATCATGATGCAGTTCGCCCGCCACGATCCGAACACCCTTTATGTGCTGACGCGTGGCGGCGAACTGTGGCGCGCGGACTATCCGTCTGGTCAGCACGCCACGCAGTTGCTCAATCTCGCGCCCGGCGTGGGCTATGTGGAAATGGAAAACGGCGCGCTGGGCTTTGATCTCCATCCGGCGTTCGGCCTGGCAGGCCGGCCGGAAGCGGGCTATGTGTACATCTACTACACCGAATATCGCGCCGACGGACAGACCAATCACCTCACGCGCTACGACCTTGCGCAGCCCGATCCGGCGCGGCGCCTGGCCAGCGCGGCGCCGCTCATCGCGCAGGAGCGCAACAACGACGGCTATCACAACGCGGGCGCGGTGGTGTTTGGGCCGGATGGATTTTTGTATGTCTCGGTGGGCGAGGCGTCTGCTCCCGAGTGCCATCAGCGGCTGGACTGTCGCCTGGTGGGCGGCATCTTGCGGCTCGATGTGGACCAGCGCGGCGGCGAGATTTCGCGCCCGCCCAGCCGCCAGCCGGCGCACGGGCACACGGCGAACTATTTCATCCCGCGCGACAACCCCTACGCCGGGCAGTTCGACCTGCTGGGTGAGTATTGGGCGCACGGGCTGCGCAATCCGTTCCGCATCAGTTTCGATCGCAAGACCGGCGAGCTGTGGGCGGGCGACGTGGGCTCAACGGTGTGGGAAGAGGTGAACCGCATCGTGCGGGGGGGCAACTATCAATATCCCTGGCTGGAGGGCAAAACCCCGCAAAGCGGCTTTGCGCGTCCGCCGATCGTGCAGGGCAGCGAGCAGCCGCCGGCGCTGTTTTATCAGCACACCGCGTTCTTGCGCTCCGTGATTGGTGGCACGGTCTATCGCGGGGAGCGCTGGCCGTCGCTCCAGGGACAATATCTTTTTATGGATAACTATTCGGGTGAGGTCATGAGTATGCCGGTCGATGCCCCGGCCTTGTCCGAACACTGGCAGACCATTGCGCGGAGTACTGAAGTGGCGCAACGCGGCGTCACCGCCTTGATTGAAGCGCCCGACGGCGCGGTGCTGATTGCCGTGATGGGCGACAACGACCACCCCACCGGCATGATCGCGAAGCTGGTGCCGAAGGGCGAGGCGCCGCCGCCGGTGGCCAGCGTGGTGCAGGCAGTCTCCGTCGCAGACGCGCAACGCCTGTTCGGCGTGAACTGCGCGCGCTGCCACGGCGTGAGCGGCAAGGGCGATGGCCCGGACGCGCAGCGGCTGGGTGATTTTGTGCCGGATTTCACCAGTCAGGCTTTTCACCGCTGGCGGACCGATGAGGAGTTGTTAACCGCCATCCGCGAAGGGGGCACGGCGGTCGGGCGCGGGCCGATGATGCCGCCCTGGCAGGGTGTGCTGCGCGAGGCCGAAATCCTCGCGCTGAAAGACTATCTGCGGACGCTGCCCGCCGCGCCTTGAGTCCAGCGCGGCGGAAACCTGCGACTAGCCGAGCTGGCCGAGCGCGCTCGCCAGACTCGCCACGGTGCGGTCTACCTGCTGGAGTTTGTCGAGGCCGAACAGGCCAATCCGGAAGCTGCGGAAGTCCGCCGGCTCGTCGATCTGCAGGGGCACGCCGGCCGCGATTTGCATGCCGTGCGCCATAAATTTCTTGCCGTTCTGGATTTCTGTGTCGTCGGTATAGCTCACCACCACGCACGGCGCCTGAAAACCGGCGGCGGCGACGCTGGCAAAGCCTTTGCTCTCCAGCAGGCCGCGCACTTTGCTGCCGAGGGTTTCCTGCGCGGTTTTAAGCGCATCGAAACCGACCACCTCGGCTTCTTCCATCATCTCCAGCAGGCGGCGCAGACCGTCGGTCGGCATGGTGGCGTGATAGGCGTGACCGCCACCTTCGTAGGTTTCCATGATCGACAGCCATTTGCGCAGGTCGCAGGCGTAGCTGCTGCTGGTGGTGGAGTCGATATGTTCGCGGGCGCGCTCGCCCAGCATCACCAGCCCCGCGCAGGGCGTGCTGCTCCAGCCTTTCTGCGGCGCGGTGATGAGGACGTCCACATGGCAGTCCTGCATGTCGACCCAGATGCAGCCGGAGGCGATGCAGTCGAGCACAAAAAGCCCGCCCACGTCGCGCACCGCGGCACCCACCGCGCGGAGATACTCCGGCGGCAGCAGCATGCCGGCCGAGGTTTCGACATGCGGGGCAAAGACCACCGCCGGTCGTTCAGCGCGAATCGCGGCGACGACTTCTTCAATCGGCGCGGGCGCGAAGGGTGCGCGGGTGCCGCCCTCGCCCACCTGGCGGGCTTTCAGCACGGTGGCCGAGGCGGGGATATTTCCCATCTCGAAAATCTGCGTCCAGCGATAGCTGAACCAGCCGTTACGAATCACCAGCACCTTCTGGCCGGTGGCGAACTGGCGCGCCACCGCTTCCATGCCGTAGGTGCCGCTGCCCGGCACCACCACCGCGCTTTTCGCGCGATAAACCTGTTTCAACACGCGCGAGATTTCTTTCATCACGTGCTGAAAGTTGCGCGACATGTGGTTGAGCGCGCGGTCGGTATAGACCACCGAATACTCAAGAAGGCCGTTGGGATCGATGTCTTGATGGAGCGCGTTCATAAGGCTTGCCTGCCGCAGGTTGGGGATGGGATGTCGGGCATTGTAGACCGCTGGTCAGGGCGTTGGCGGCAGGATTTTCACCAGGACGAGCGCGGGCTGAGAGGGGTCCACGGCGTTGGGGTACTCCGCGATCGCCTGCAGCCGCTGAGGGAGCCGCGACGCGGGATACAAGGGCTGCGGATAACTCGGTGAGACCATTGCCATTAGCAGCGCATAGTCACACCCCCCTGTCTGTAGCGCGGTCGAAAATTCTTCTTTGTCCAGCGCGATCGGCGGCGGCGGTTTGCTCATCCGTTTGCCGAGCGCCGCGACCACCGCCGGTTTGATCGCCAGCACGCAGGCGGCTTCCGGCACCTGTTTCGGCAGCTCTGCCAGCGCCCGGTCCGCCGCCGCCTGTAGACCAATGCCCAAGAGTGCATCTCCCAGCTCGGCTTCTTGCCAGTAGGTGCTGCGGCGGTAGGGGCTTAGGTCCGGCGGCACCGGCACCATCAAGCGGCCGACAAAACCTGCGGTATCGCCCAGTGCAAAGATCAGCGGCAGCCACCACAGTTGCCGCCAGGGCAGGGTCTTACGGCAGTCCCAGATGTCGCGCGCGGCGAGGCAAATTTGTGCGATCGCAAGCCCGAGATAGGGCATGAACAGTCGAACGGTCTCGACTGGATAAGGCCACACCACCACCAGTGTCACGTAGAGCAGCGCATAGGGCCCATCGAGATGTCCCTGCCGAGTTCGCCAGCCGGCGGCTCCGATCGCGGCGAGGCCGAACAGGCCAAGGATGAGTACCGCGCCCGGCCACGGTGCGTTACCGGCGATAGCGCCCGCCCAGCTAGTCGGGACTTTAAGCAGATTGCCAAGCAGCGTGTGGAAGGTCCCCGCGCCGGCGTAGTTCCCCCAAAATTCCGCCATATAGCGATGCTGACTGTGCTGCTGGAGCGCGTTCACGAGCATGGCCAGTCCGCCCGGCACGAGCGCAAGCCCCCACTCACGGCGGCGCTCCCGGAGCCCGGTCATGGCCACGGCCAGCAGCAGCACAACTCCGCAAGATCGGGTCAGCAGCGCGCCCGCAACGGCGAGGCCCAACAGCAGCGCCGTGAGCGCATGTGGCGCGGCGCGGAGCCTGAGCGCGAGTCCCAGCGCCAGCATGGTGAGCAGCAGGTAGAGCGGCTCGCTATGCAAGTCGAGCCCTTCCCGCCGCACCACGTGCAAACAGGCAAAGGTGAGCGTGACGCCGGCCGCCGCGAGCCCATCCAGACCCGCCCGCCGGGCAAACCACCACAGCGCGATGAACCCCGCCAGCAGCACGGCCACGGTGACCATATGGGCAGCCTGCAAGGAGGCCGCCCCGCCCGCCCAGGCCAGCAGCAGCGGGTAGAGCGGCGGATAGGTGCTGGCGCGCGCGAAGTCCTCCGCCAGCGTTGAGGGAGGCTGCCAGGGCGACCAGCCCTGGGCGGTCAGCCAATAGGCCGCGTTATCCCCGCCAAAGTCGGGCAGCACCGTGCCGAGGCCGAGATAGCCGTAGCCCAGCACGACGACCCCCGCCAATAGCCAGCCAAGGGCCGCGGGAAGCTTGGGCACATAGGGGGTGTTCTGCACCGACATTGGGGGACCTCTCAAAAAAAGCCCCGCACAGAGGCGGGGCTTTTCAAGCGCTTGGCGGTAACTGCTTACAGCAGCGGCACCAGCAGGAGCGCAACGATGTTGATGATCTTGATCAACGGGTTGACGGCCGGACCGGCGGTGTCCTTGTACGGATCGCCGACGGTGTCGCCGGTCACCGCGGCTTTATGGGCTTCAGAGCCCTTGCCGCCGTGGTGGCCTTCTTCGATGTACTTCTTGGCGTTGTCCCAGGCACCGCCGCCGGTGCACATGGAAATCGCGACGAACAGGCCCGTCACGATGGTGCCCATCAGCATGCCGCCGATGGCCATACGCGCGGCTTCCGCACCCATCGCGGCCTTCATCACCAGCATCAGCGCCACCGGCGTCAGCACCGGCAGGATGGACGGGATGATCATTTCGCGAATCGCGGAGAGCGTCAGCAGGTCGACGGCGCGGCTGTAGTCCGGCTTGGCGGTGCCTTCCATGATGCCCTTGATTTCGCGGAACTGGCGGCGCACTTCAACCACCACCGAACCGGCCGCGCGACCCACCGCTTCCATCGCCATCGCAGCGAACAGGTAGGGGATGAGGCCGCCCACAAACAGACCGATGATGACGGCGGGATGACTGAGGCTGAACTCTACGCTCTTGCCGGCAGCTTCGAGGTTGTGGGTGAAGTCGGCAAACAGCACCAGCGCAGCCAGACCGGCCGAACCAATGGCATAGCCCTTGGTGACGGCCTTGGTGGTGTTACCCACCGCGTCCAGCGGATCGGTGATGTTGCGGATTTCCGGGCCGAGTTCCGCCATTTCGGCGATGCCGCCGGCGTTGTCGGTGATCGGGCCGTAGGCGTCGAGCGCGACGATGATGCCGGCCATGGAGAGCATTGAGGTGGCGGCGACGGCAATGCCATACAGCCCGTCGAGGGTGTAGGACGCCCAGATCGCGACACACACGAAGAGCACCGGCCAGGCGGTCGACTTCATGGACACCGCGATGCCCGCGATGATGTTGGTCGCATGCCCGGTCTCAGACGCGGCTGCCACGTACTTCACGGGCCCAAACTCGGTGCCGGTGTAGTACTCGGTAATCCACACCAGCGCGGCGGTCAGGCCGAGACCCACCAGCGCGCAGTAGAAGATGTGCAGCGTGTTCACGCCTTCAACGCCGGCGAACGCCCAGTTGGTCACCGGGTAGAACGCGACGGCGGCGATGCCGCCGGCCACGATCAGGCCCCGATACAGCGCGTTCATGATCTTGCCGCCCTCGGCGGCCTTCACGAACAGCGAACCGACCACCGAGGCGATGATCGACACGCCGCCCAGCACCAGCGGGTAAAGCACGGCCGCGTCGTTCTTGAGCATCAGGCCGCCCAGCAGCATGGTCGCAATGATGGTCACCGCGTAAGTTTCGAACAGGTCCGCGGCCATGCCGGCGCAGTCGCCCACGTTGTCGCCCACGTTGTCGGCGATCACGGCGGGGTTACGCGGGTCATCTTCCGGAATCCCGGCTTCCACCTTGCCGACGAGGTCGGCACCGACGTCCGCACCCTTGGTGAAGATGCCGCCGCCCAGACGGGCAAAGATCGAAATGAGCGAGGAGCCGAAGGCGAGACCTACCAGCGGGTGCAGGTTGACCATTTCACCGGCCGGCGTGTTGGACGCCAGATAGGCGTAAAAGCCGGTCACGCCGAGCAAGCCCAGACCCACCACCAGCATGCCGGTGATGGAGCCGCCGCGGAACGCAACCTGCAGCGCGGCGTTGAGGCCTTTGCGGGCCGCTTCCGCGGTGCGCAGATTCGAGCGGACGGAAATATTCATGCCGATGAAGCCGGCAGCACCCGAGAGTACCGCGCCAATCACGAAGCCGACGGCGGTGGTCACATCAAGCGCGACAGCCAGGACGACCGTCAGGATGACGCCCACGATGGCAATCGTCTTGTACTGGCGATTCAGATATGCCGACGCGCCCTGCTGGATGGCGAGGGCAATTTCCCGCATCCGCTCGTTGCCTTCCGGTTGGCTGAGAATCCAGCTGCGTGACCACAGCCCGTAGACGATCGCAAAGAGCGCACAGCCCAAAGCGACCATGAGTTGCACCGACATGATGAAGCTCCCCTTCTTTCTTTAGAACTTGAATGCCGGTCGTGCCGGCGATAATGGAATGCGGTCTTGTGGACCGCTGTTAACTCCCCAGACCGCGCTGCCGCGGCCGGCCGGCAAGCCTTGCCGGCGACCTCAGAAGCGCAAAGTTTCTGTTAACCGACGGGATTCTACTGGCCAATTACTTGAGTGCAAACGATGAGGTGGTGAGTCGCGGCACCGCGCGGTTCTGCAAACGCACGTATTGGGGCAGTCCGTTGTGGTAGGGCGGGTAGTCTTCGCCCTGAATCAGGGGCTGCAGATAGCGCCGGCCGGCCTCGGAAATCCCGAAGCCGTCCTCGCTGATGAACTCCCGCGGCATCTTGCGCTCACGATTGGCCACTTCCGCCAGCGGCGCCTCGCCGAGCGTCCAGACGTAGGGTTCGTCGGACTGGCGCACGATGGTCGGCATGATGGCGTTATGGCCCGCGAGCGCCAGCTCCACCGCCGCGCGACCCAGCGCATAGGCCTGTTCGACGTCGGTTTTGGAGGCGATATGCCGCGCCGCGCGCTGCAGATAATCCGCGACCGCCCAGTGATATTTGAGTTTCAGCTCCTGTCGCAGCAGGTTGGCGATTACCGGCGCCACGCCGCCGAGCTGGGCATGGCCGAAGGCGTCTTTCAGTCCCTGATCGGCCAGAAATTGCCCGCTGGCGTCTTTCACGCCCTCAGAGACCACGATCGAGCAGTAGCCGTGGGTCTCCACGAGTTCGGCGACGCGGGCCAGAAACGGCGCCGGCTCAAAGACGAGTTCGGGGAAAAGGATCACGATCGGCAGCGGACACCCGGCGTCTGAGGCGAGCCCGCCGGCGGCGGCAATCCAGCCCGCGTGGCGACCCATGACTTCCATCACGAAGACCTTGGTGGAAGTCTTGGCCATCGAGGCCACGTCAAAGCTCGCTTCGCGCATCGACACCGCCACATATTTCGCGACTGAGCCAAAGCCCGGACAGACGTCGGTGAACGGCAGATCGTTGTCGACCGTCTTCGGCACGTGGATGGCCTGAATCGGATAACCGAGCGTGGCGGCGAGTTGCGAGACCTTCAAACAGGTATCTGCCGAATCGCCGCCGCCGTTGTAGAAGAAGTAACCGATGTCGTGCGCGCGGAAGACTTCGATCAGGCGTTCGTACTCGGCGCGATTCTGCTCGAGGCTTTTCAGCTTGTACCGGCAGGAGCCGAAAGCCCCCGAGGGCGTATGCCGCAGGGCGGCGATGTCGGCCGGCGTCTCAAGACTGGTGTCGATGAGGTCTTCGGTCAGGGCGCCGATGATGCCATTGCGGCCTGCGAGCACTTTGCCGATGCGGTCAGGGTGCTGGCGGGCGGTTTCGATCACGCCGCAGGCGGAGGCGTTGATGACGGCAGTGACGCCGCCGGACTGGGCGTAAAACGCATTCTTTGGACTCATGTCGGGGCTCCCGAAATCGGTGGCAGGGCAAGGCATCTTAAGACCCGTTGGGCGGGCTCTGAAAGTTTGCCTGAACTCCGGCGCCAGTAGCCTGTCCCACGCAAGAACCGCGCGCGTCGGGTCGTGACTTGCGGAGCGGCCCTGCTAGACTCCGGAGCAAGATGAAAAAGCCACCGCTCAAGTCCGCCTCTGGGTCCCGCCTGCGGAGCCTGCTGCTAGGCGCCTGCCTTGGCCTTGGCAGCGGGCTGGCCGCGCAGGCGCAAGACATTGAAGACCTGCCGGATATCGCGGATTCCGCGGGCGCCATCATCTCGCCGGAACAGGAGCGCCAACTCGGGTTCGCCACCATGCGCGAAATCCGCCGCCACGCGCCGCTGGTGACCGACGAGGAAGTCGAGGACTACATCCAGAAAATCGGGATGGAGTTGGGTAAACACTCGGGCTACACCGGCGACTTCACCTTCTTCGTTCTGCGCAGCGGCATCATCAATGCGTTTGCCGTGCCCGGTGGTTACATTGGCGTGCACTCAGGGCTGATCACCGGTTCCAAAAGCGAAAGCGAAGTTGCCTCGGTGCTGGCGCACGAAATATCGCACATCACGCAGCGCCACGGCGCGCGGATGATTGAAGCGGCGAGCAATATGAGCATTCCGTCGATGGCCGCCTTCCTTGGCGCCATCCTGCTCGCTGCCGTCGCACCACAGGCCGGCATTGGCGCCATCGCCGGCGTCGCGGCGGCCCAGCAGCAGTTCCAGATTGATTTCACGCGCGCCAACGAAAAAGAGGCCGACCGCATCGGCATTGAACTGCTCAGCAAGTCCGGTTTCCGGACCGAGTCGATGGCGGATTTCTTCGAGCGCTTGCAGCTCGCCAGCCGCTACTCCGATCCCAAAATGATCCCCGAATTTCTGCGCACGCATCCGGTGACCGTCAACCGTATCGCCGAGGCGCGCGAACGTGCCGACCGCATGAATTCGCACGTGGTGCGTGAAGACAGCCTCGACTATCAGCTGATTTGGCAGAAGCTCAATGTGATGGAAATGAGCGACCCCGCGCAGGCCAAGCAGTTTTACGAAGCGGCCATGCGCGAGCCCAACCCGCCCAACCCGATAGTGTTGCGCTACGGCTATGTGATGGCGCTGACCGAAGCCAGTGATTTCGCCCGCGCGCGGCAGGAACTCGCGCCCTTGCTCAAGGCCCAGCCCAAGCTCACCGCCTTCCGCATGGCCGAGGCGCGCATTGAAGAACGCGCGGGCAAGCTGCCGGTGGCGCTCGAGCTCTATCGCAAGCTGCATCTGGCCGACCCGGCCAGTCGCGCCGCCGCCTACGGCTACGTCAGCCTGTTGATTAACACCGGCAACGGGGACGAAGCGCGCCGGGTGTTGCGTGGCTTCGGTGAGGCTGACAGCCGTGAACCGCGCTTCTACAAGCTGCTGGCGCAGGCCGAGCAGCAACTCGGCGAACGCGCCAATTCCAACTACAACCTCGCCGAGTACTACCGCAGCGTGGGCGAGCTGGAGCTCGCCGCCGAGCAGCTCCGGCTGGCGCAGGTGGTGCCCGAATTAACCCACTACCAGCGTCTGCGCATCGATGCGCGCCTCGACGAAATTGAGAAAGACCTCACCCGACTTGATCGGGATCGCGCCAAGCTTAAAGAGCGCGAGGAACGTCGCCGCCGAACCTGATCGCGATCCGGGTGCGGCGGGCTCGCGACTGTGCCGGATCAGGATGCCACTCATCTCCGTTTGTTAGGGTTGCTCCTGCCCGGGCGAACGCTGCGCACGGGCGCAGGCGCCGGCTCTCGTCACCCACGCGAAGCTGTCCGGAAGTCCCACTTCAAGGATGAGAAAAAAAATGACCCATTCCCAAAAACTCACGATGACCTGTGATGTCGCCGGCGCCGGCGCGCTGCTGCTGGCCGGCCTGATGCTGATCTTGCGCGACTCCGCTTTCGGGCAGGTGCCGGAAGCGCTGGCCTGGCACTGGTTTGGCATTCTGTTCGGCCTGAGCCTTGGCACCTTTGCCATGGCCCGTCTGGTGCAGGTCGCGCTGGTCTTACGCGATACGCCCGACGTCCGCCGGCTCCGCCTTGCGCGTGAATCGCGCGCCACGGAGAACAACGGGATGGCGCGCGCCTGATATCGCCTGTTTTCCCACTTTTTGCCGATAGGCGAGGGGCCGAGCCTCGGGCAATAATGACCCCTCCTACTGACCGCGCGCGGCGATAGCCTGTGTTATCCGACGGGCGTGGATGAGAGCTATAGATGGAATCCAGCGATACGCCCGTCGATAAACGCTATGTCAGTCGGTTAACCCGCGAGACCCTCGCGCTTATTCTGGCGGGCGGTCGCGGCGACCGCTTGCAGGGCCTCACGCGTTGGCGCGCCAAACCGGCGGTGCCCTTCGGCGGCAAATTCCGGATCATCGATTTTCCGCTGTCCAACTGCGTGAATTCCGGCGTGCGCCGGATTGGCGTGCTGACGCAGTACAAGGCGCATTCGCTGTTGCGTCACCTGTATCGCGGCTGGGGCTTTTTACGGAGCGAGCTCGATGAGTTCGTGGAAATTCTCCCGGCCTCACAGCGCGTCGACAACGAGTGGTACGCCGGTACGGCGGACGCCGTCTATCAGAATCTGGATATCCTGCGCGCCCACGCGCCGACCTATGTGCTCGTGCTGGCCGGCGACCACATCTACAAAATGGATTACGGCCAGATGATCGCCTACCACTACGAACAGAAAGCCGACATGACCATCGGCTGTATCGAAGTGCCGGTGGCGGAGGCGTCGGCCTTCGGCGTGATGGGGGTGGATGCGCAATTCCGGATCCGCGAATTTGCCGAGAAGCCTGCCCAACCCAAGACCATGCCGGGCCGCGATGACGTGGCGCTGGCCTCGATGGGCATCTACGTGTTCAACACGCAGTTTTTGTATGAGCAGCTGATCAAGGACCGCGACATGCCGCGCTCCAGTCACGATTTCGGCAAGGACATCATTCCGTCCGTGATCGGCAAATATCGCGTGGTGGCCTATCCCTTCCACAATCCGGCCGACGACGGCAGCGCGTATTGGCGCGATGTGGGCACCGTCGACGCCTACTACCGCGCGAATATGGAAATGCTGTCCGTGGTGCCGCCGCTCAATCTCTACGATCGTGATTGGCCGATCTGGACCTACCAGGAGCAGGTGCCGCCGGCCAAGTTCGTGTTCAACGACGAAGGCCGGCGCGGCTTTGCGGTGGATTCAATGGTCTCGGGCGGCTGCATCGTGTCGGGCGCCCAGGTGACCAATTCACTGCTGTTTTCCAATGTGCGCATCGAGCACGGCAGTGAGATTCAAGACTGTGTGGTGCTGCCGGAAGTGCGCATCGGCGCCGGCTGCCGGATCCGCCATGCGGTCGTCGATCGTGGCTGCGAGATCGAACCCGGCACCGATATCGGTTTCGATCTGGAACGCGACCGCAAGCGTTTCTACGTCAGCCCGGAGGGCGTGGTGTTGGTCACGCCTGACGCTCTGGGGCAGGCGCGGCACACCATTCGCTAGCACTCGCGCACGGGGTAGTCGCCAATGGTGGTCGAGGATCTCCGCTGGTTCAAAACGACCTTCGGCGAGGCCATCGTGCGTGCCACCCGCGAACTGCCGTTCGGGATTGATCTGCTGAGCGCGCTTGCGATGCAGGAAACGGGATTGCTGTGGTCGGCGCTGCGGCGTCAGCCAGATCTTTCCACCACCCAACTGCTGCGCCTGTGCGTGGGCGATACCGTCGACGCGCGCAAGGCGTTCCCGCGGTCCAAAGCCGAATTACTGGCCGCGCCTCAGGGCGAGCAGATGTTTGCCCTTGCGCGGGCGGCGCTGGTGGAGATGGCGCAATATCTGCCGGCCTATCGCAAGGTCGCGGCAAAGCCCGCCAAGTTCTGCCACGGCTTCGGGATTTTCCAGCGGGATATCCAACATTTTCTGCGCGACCCGGAGTATTTTCTGGCGCAGCGCTATGCGGATTTCGACACCGCGCTTGAGCACACGCTCACGCTGTTGACCGACGCCCAGCGCCGCCTTGGCTGGCGCGAGAAAACCCAACTCAGCGAGCACGAGCAGGCCGCGCTCGCCATCGTCTATAACAGCGGGCGCTACAAACCGGCCAAAGGCCTGCAGCAAGGCTGGTTCGACGGCGAGGCGTATTACGGCCAGCGGGTGTTCGATTACCTGCGGCTTGCCCGCACCGTGACTACCGACGCTTTGCCGCCGGGTCTGCCCGCCGCGGCAGCTCATCAGGCGGTAGTGAAGCCGCCCAGCCCGCCGCTCGCCCGTGGCACGCGTTACGTGGTGAACACCCACGAGGGGCTGCTGCGCTTACGCCGCGAGCCGGTGGTCGACGCCGCGCGCCCGGAGGCGAATGTCGTCGCCCGTTTGCCCGCCGGGCAGCTGGTCAGCGCTACCGGAGAGCGCGCGATAAACCATTTTCTGGCCGTGGAAACCA
>CAMCQE010000001.1 GCA_945876945.1 Klebsiella pneumoniae | reverse complement strand
CCGTGCTCAACGAACTCTTCTGTCCAATAGCGAAACTCATCGTCCTTGGAATCCCGCCGGATAAGTTGATTGCGGTTTTGGAGAGCGCGGAAGTAACGTTGAAACAACGCCAGATAGCCTGGTTCCACGTGAAACAAAGTCCGGTCAAGAATCGCTCTTCGATAAGCGGGCGCGTTTGCCGCCATCTGAAACAACTGCGAATCCAATGAGACCAGCGGCATGTATGAGGCCAAGGAGGACGCTGATTTAACAGCGTGTGCGTTTACCCTGCAGGTTGTAGTCGAACGAGTCTTCTCGATCCCAACCGCGACGTGACACCCGTCAACTTTCACGCTGCCCGTTACCACAGAGGATTGCCGCCCTTTCGAAACAAACTCTGAAGCCGTAGCGCCAGTAAAAGCCTTACCCGTTCCTAGAACGCTAACAGCCTCAAGCAAGCTGCTTTTCCCACTACCGTTCCGCCCCACAATGACGTTCAAATTTCGAGCGAAGACGAGTCTCTGGTCGGAAATATTCCTGAAATCTCTAACCGAAATCTCTGACAACGAAGCCATTTAGCGACGCGGAGAGCGAACCGCCTACAACCGCATTGGCATGATGACGTATTTCGCCCTCTCGTCATCTGTCGCATAGATGACCGAACTGCTGTTCGCATCAGATAACTCGACTCGCACGGAAGCCGACTTCAGTACCGAGAGCACATCAAGCAAGTAAGAAACGTTGAACCCGATCTCGAGATCTGCGCCATCGTATTCAACCTCGATATCTTCCTCTGCCTCTTCCTGTTCAGGGTTATTGGTCATCGCCCTTAAGAGGTCCTTGCTGAGGACAAGGCGTACACCTCTGAATTTCTCGTTTGACAGGATAGAGGTGCGAGAAAAAGCGGCTTTCACCGCCTCTCTGTTCGCAACGACGATTTTTTCGCCCTGCTTGGGAATAACTCTTTGATAGTCAGGGAATTTCCCGTCAACCAGCTTCGCAATCAATAACTGGCCAGTGCTTTGAACGCTGATATGGTTTTCACCGAGGATCACTTTCACCAGGCCCTCGTGATGGCCCAGCATGCGTTGAATTTCCTGAACCGCTTTTCGCGGGACGATTACTTGAACTGGCCCTGTTAAGCCTGTTGGAAGGTCTCTGTCGCATAAGGCCAATCGGTGGCCATCGGTCGCGACGGCGCGAATACTCGAAGCGTTTAGCTCCAGCAGCAATCCGTTGAGGTAATAGCGGACATCCTGATGGGCCATCGCAAATTGTGTGCTGCTAATCAGATCGGTCAGGACATGAGAGTCAACTTCCAACTCTGTTAACGCAGTGAATCCTTCAACGGTCGGAAAATCCTCAGAGGGCAAAACGCCTAAGCTGAACCTGCTCCGCCCGGATTGGACCTTGCCCTTTCCACCACTCACGTCGATTTGAAGGATTGAATCTGGCGCTAAGCTTCGGCAAATGTCCAAAAGCTTTTTAGCTGGAAGCGTAGCCGAGCCTTCACGGCCAATTTCGGCGCGACAGGAGATCGCCACCTCTACCTCAAGATCGCTCGCTGTGACTGAGAGTTCATCACCCTTGGCGCTTAGCAAAAAGTTTCCCAGGATCTGCATTGACTGCCGCCGATCGACCACATTGCCGGCAGCCTGAAGAGCGGGTAGCAATACTTCTCTACTAACAGATATTTTCATATGAATATCAGACTTACTGTGTTTATTAAGCGCGTTTTTTCTGTGGAAAAGCCTATTAAGGTATTAAATTCAATTACTTATTCTTATTTTAGGGCGCCCTTTAGCTGTGCATAACTCGACTTAACATGTGCACCGAAGAGATGATCCTGAAACCCGCATGGCGAGATTATGAATCTATGCACAGCTTTTCGCCTAACTCGTAAGGATCCGCTCCAAGTTGGAATAGTCTTCCAGAAGACGCTCCTCAAGCCGCTTGAGTTCGGCGATTTTCCGACACGCGTGAATGACCGTCGTGTGGTCTCTTCCGCCAAAAGCGTCCCCGATTTCAGGGAGGCTGTGATTCGTCAGCTCTTTCGCTAAGGCCATCGCTATCTGTCGAGGGCGTGCGACAGACCGATTGCGACGCTTCGACAGCAAGTCTGCGACGCGCATTTTGAAATATTCCGCCACCGTTCTCTGGATGTTCTCAATGCTTACTTGCTTGTCCTGTAATGCCAAGAGGTCTTTCAGTGCTTCTTTCGCAAACTCGAGTGTGATGTCGGTCTGCCCAGCGAAATTGGACTTTGCAACCACCCTGTGCAAGGCCCCTTCAAGTTCACGGATATTCGATTTAAATCGTTTCGCAATGAAAAAGGCGACCTCGTGAGGTAATCGAATAGGCGTTGACTGAGCCTTGCTCAAAAGGATCGCTACCCGCGTCTCCAATTCAGCAGGTTCAATGGCCACGGTCAGGCCCCAACCGAAGCGTGACTTGAGCCGGTCCTCTATCCCTACTACTTCTTTGGGATAGCGATCACAGGTGAGGATGACCTGCTTTTGACTCTCTAGCAGGCTATTGAAGGTGTGAAACAACTCTTCCTGGGAACGCTCTTTCCCCGCAAAAAATTGGATATCGTCGATCATGAGCGCATCGACCGAGCGATAGTGCTTCTTAAAGTCAGTGATCGTGTTGTGCTGAAGCGCCCGTACCATTTCTGCTACAAAGCGCTCCGAATGTAAGTAAGCAACCCTTGCCGTTGGATTTTTCGACAGGAGATGATTCCCAACGGCGTGCATTAGATGGGTTTTCCCCAAACCTACCCCACCGCAAATAAACAGCGGGTTGTAAGACTTCCCGGGATTTTCGGCAATCTGGATGGACGCCGCGCGCGCCAACTGGTTCGATTTCCCCTCAACAAAGTTATCGAACGTGAAATCCTTCCGGACCGTAGTAGGGATTCGCCTGGAAGGGTTTGCTTTCGCTGGCGCGGTAGCCTTCTCTTGAGGTGCCGGCGTCCGGACATCTACTGTATCTGCAGGTGAGATAACCGATACGACCATCGCCGCTGTGACCGTTTTACCGGAGAACTCGTCCAATAGCTCGACGATGCGTGTCCAATATCGTTCGCGTACCCAGTCCAGAACAAACTTGTTCGGCGACCTGATTTCCAGCGCATCCTGAGCGATAGCCACCGCCAAGAGGGGCCGAACCCAAGTGTTGAACTGCTGGGGAGTCAACTCCTCTTCTAATTTGGCTTTACATTGTTGCCAGAGAAGGCTCATGAGATGTTTAGGGTGCCGGTCAACTAAGCAGGGCGATCGAGTGTATACCCCAGACACCGCCTAAGCCATTAATGCCAAAGACCCCGGCAGGGCGTTGTTTTGATTGACACTAATCTCCGGCGGAACGTATCCTCCCCGCCCCGGTAGCCGAACACAACAATGGCAGCAGATCGCACTGCCCAATAGCCCTCCAGTAGAGAACCAAAGATGAAACGCACCTACCAACCAAGCAAACTCAAGCGCGCCCGCGCCCACGGTTTTCGAGCCCGCATGAAAACCCGAGGCGGCCGTGCAGTGATTAGAGCTCGCCGCGCTAAAGGTCGCGCGCGCCTCACCCAAGTCTGAGTTCCCAAGAATTCACATTTCGGCCAGAACACCGACTGCGAGAGGCGATGGCCTTCGACGCCGTTTTCAAAAACGGCACGCGGGCATCTGACAAATTCTTCACCTACATTGCGTTACCAAATACGCTGGGCCACGCGCGACTCGGCATAGCGGTAAGCAAGAAATCCCTCCGACGGGCCGTAGACCGAAACCGCACCAAACGAATTATCCGCGAGAGCTTCCGCCACTCGAGCGTACGAAACATCCCTATGGATATCGTTGTGCTAGCAAGAAACCCTGTCGCTGGCCAGTCCGCTCAGTCGCTCTCGAAGGCGCTGTCTGAGCGCTGGCCTACCCTCATCATTTTCCACAACCGGCTAACCTCAAGCCCCACCGGTAAACCCTTGTGACGACCGAAAACATTCGCCTGTTGCTCGTTATTCTGCTTAGTTTCGTGGGTCTCCTTTTGTGGGAGGCTTGGCAGAGAGACTACGGGCCACGCCCCGCCAGCGAACCAGTAGCGCTTGAGACTCCCCCGATTTCTACGCCGGCGCTTCCTACTCCCACTCCGGCTACGCCCCCAGCTACAGCCTCAGCAACCCCCGCCACTGGCCAGCCGCCGCTGAAAATCGAAACCGATATTCTGGCGCTCGAAGTGAACCCTGTCGGTGGCGTTCTTCAGAAACTGACGCTCCTGAATTACGTGGACTCTGCTGATAAGGACCGTTCGGCGCACGAATTGTTATCGAAAGCTCCAGACAAAGAATTCCTTGCCGAAGCGGGATTGAAAGGCGCGGAAGTCAGTGCAGACCACTACACGCTCTTCGAGTCGCCGCAAACTAGCTACGCGTTAGCACCGGGCCAGGACGTGCTGGAGGTGCCCCTGCGATGGCGTTCCTCAAATGGCGTGGTCGTTACGCGCACTTTGGTCTTTCGCCGTGGCTCTTATGCTGTCGAAGAGCGCTTTGACGTTCAAAACACCGGGTCCTCACCTTGGACCTTCAATCACTATCAGCAGCTAAAACGACTGAGCATCCCGGCGGGCTGGGAACTTGTCCCAACCTTTAACGGTGTTGCAGTCTCCACGCCCGAACAGCACTACGGCAAACATAACTTTGCTGACCTCAACGACCAACCGATTGATGTAGACGTCACTGCCGGTTGGATCGCTGTTGTTGAGCACTACTTTCTCGCCGCGCTAATTCCAGACCCCGCTGTCAAGCAGCACTTCTACTCGTATGCCCTGACGACTAACCGATATATCGTTGGTTATTACGGCCCCGCAGTAACCGTACCAAGTGGCGGTAGCGCGACAGTCTCGAATCGACTTTATCTCGGGCCCAAGCTCCAGGAAACATTACCGACGATTGCGCCCGGCCTCGAGTTAACCGTCGATTACGGCGTGTTATGGTTCATCGCCCAATTCCTCTTCTCGGTCCTGAAAATTCTTCATACAGCGCTGGGCAATTGGGGTTGGTCGATCGTTGTCCTGACCGTACTCATCAAGCTCGCGTTCTACCCGCTGTCAGCCGCCGGTTATCGCTCCATGGCGAGAATGCGCGCCGTGCAACCCAGACTGCTCCAGTTGCGCGAGCGTTACGCTGAAGACAAAGCCAAACTTAATCAGGCGATGATGGAGATGTACAAGCAGGAGAAGATCAATCCGCTTGGGGGCTGCTTCCCGATTCTTGTCCAAATTCCTGTCTTCATCTCCTTGTACTGGATGATTCTGGAAAGCATCGAATTACGCCAGGCGCCTTTCGTGTTGTGGATTCACGACCTGTCGGCAAAAGATCCGTTTTATGTTCTGCCCGCCCTGATGCTGATCAGCATGGTGATTCAAACCCGGCTCAACCCGACACCGCCGGACCCGATTCAGGCGAAGGTCATGCAAATTATGCCGATTGCCTTTGGTGTCTTTTTCGCCTTTTTCCCAGCCGGGCTGGTGCTTTACTGGTTGGTGAATAACGTGCTGTCGATCTCCCAGCAGTGGTACATCACTCGCCAGATAGAGAAGGCAGCGGGATAACTCCGCTCCTCGGCAAGCGCTCCGCCATGCGAAGTTCTGCCGACACTATCGCCGCGATTGCCACGGCCCCCGGCCGTGGCGCAATCGGGATTGTGCGGATCTCTGGCGGCGATCTGAGCGGTCTCTTACGGCCCGTTATCGGCGCGCTGCCGGCGCCTCGAGCGGCGACTCTTCGCAAGTTCTACGCGGCGAATCAAAGCTTGATAGACCAGGGACTGGTCGTTTTCTTCCCGGGCCCTTTTTCTTACACCGGCGAGGACTTGCTCGAACTCCACGCGCACGGTGGTCCCGCCGTACTTAAATCCCTGCTCGGTGCGATTTACGCTGCTGGCGTCAGGCCAGCACGACCGGGCGAGTTTACAGAGCGCGCTTTTCTCAACGGGAAAATCGATCTTATCCAAGCAGAGGCGGTCGCCTCTCTGATAGATGCTTCCAGTCATCACGCCGCTTCTGCGGCCGCCCGCGCGTGCACTGGAGAATTTTCCCATCGCGTCGGTGCGATCAATGAGTCGATCGTCCGATTACGGGTTTTTCTGGAAGCCCATATCGATTTCGGTGATGAAGTCGCGCTTGATCTCTCACCCGTTCAACAACGGTTCGAAACGCTGACGGAAAGTCTTTCCCAATTGCTCACGCTCGCCAATCAAGGCGCCAAGCTGAATGATGGTCTCGACATCGCCATCGTCGGGCTGCCGAACAGCGGGAAGTCCACCCTTTTAAACCGGCTTTGTGGTGAAGACCGGGCCATAGTCACGCCCATTCCAGGGACCACACGCGATGTCCTCTCGGTGGACGTTGACTTGAATGGTCTGGGCTTACGCCTTCACGATACTGCCGGTCTGCGCGAAACCGCGGATATCGTGGAGCAGGAAGGCGTTAAGCGCGCGCTGTCGCAACTGCAACGCGCGGAAATTGTGATCCACGTTGTTTCCGTCGAAGACACCGAGGTCCCAGCACCACCTGAGATCTTGAAGGCCGAAAAAGCACAAAAAAATGTGCTTACCGTGATTAACAAGATAGATCTACGTCAGGAATCGCCGGCCCTGATCCGGAACGATGGACCGCTTCAGGTCCGAATATCCGCCCTGCACGACCAAGGTCTTTCCCTCGTAAAAGAAGCGCTGCATGAAATCGCCGGCGCACTGCACATCACGGATGCACCGTTTATCGCCCGCGCGCGTCATGTCGATGCACTTCAGCGCTGCTTGTCCGCCAGCGTTGCCGGCGCAGCGGAGTGCTTGGCGGGATCCATAGAGTTGGCCTGCGAACAACTCCGAGTCGCGAGCTTGTGTCTTGAGGAGATGACCGGCGTCTATACCAACGAAGACCTGTTGGGCGATATTTTTTCTACGTTCTGCATTGGCAAGTAAGAGCCTATTCTAGTCGCCTGCCATGCAGCGCCTGCTTTTCATCACGCTCAGTAACATTGGCGACGTCGTTCTGACGACGCCCGCCTTGCTCGCTCTTCACCAAGCGTGGCCCGATGCGGTGGTGGATATTGTTGCCGACCGTCGTTCAAGCGATGTGCTTAAACATTGCCCATTTGTGGGCGAGCTGTTCCATCGCGACAAAGGCGCAGGAATCAAGGCGCACTGGTCTTTGCTGAAGCAGCTAAGACACCGCCGTTACGATGCCATCGTGGATTTGCGGACCGACTTCCTGCCCTGGCTGCTCCGCGCCGATCTGCGGAGCGCTAAATGGCTGTCGCCGAAGGCCTCGGGTCATGCGGTGCAGAGACATGTGGCTGCACTGCTGCCCATCATGCCAAGCCTCCAACACATCCCTGATCCGCAGGTGTGGACCAATCCCGCGGCCGAAGAATGGGCTGGCCTACAGCTAAAGCCGTTCATCGGGCGCGTGCTCGCCATTGCCCCAGGTGCTAACTGGGCCCCTAAATGTTGGCCCTTGGCCAGTTACATCACCCTCGCCCAGCGGCTTACCCCAGAGTTCGACGCGCTGGTGATTTTCGGCAGTCCGGCGGAAGCAGAAGCCGCTCAGGCGATCGAACGCGCTGTCGCGTTGCCGGTGCTTAATCTTGCCGGGAAGACCACGCTACCGCAGGCGGTCGCCGCGTTGAGTTACTGTCATGCTTTTGTGGGCAATGATTCCGGCCTTGGTCATCTGGCAGCCGCGTGCCGGGTACCGACTCTCAGTATCTTTGGGCCGGGTCATCCCGCGCGCTATCGGCCCTGGGGATCTCTGGCTGCGGTCATCTGCGCGCCCGCTGCCGATCTGAACCAATTGCCGGTTAATCTGGTGGCGCAAGGCTTGCGCGATCATTTGCGCCAACTCGGCGGATTAAGCACACGGTGAACCAAGCGATGACGTCTCAGATTACCCCGAAGACACTCCCTTGCTTTGTGATCAGCCTGGAGCAGGATACGGAGCGGCGAGACCACATGCATCGACAACTCGATGCTTTGGGACTCCACGCGGAGTTCGTGCCCGCAGTGAATGGCGGCTGCCTTGCACCAGCAGATTGGTCCCAGTACGACCGCGAGCGCTGCTTGCAGATTTACGGCGTTGAAATGATGCCCAACGAGATTGGGTGTTTCCTTAGCCACTATCGGCTCTATGAACGGGTCGTGCGGGAGAACCTGCCCGTCGCGCTCATCATGGAAGATGATTTGGAAATCCGGCCCGAATTCCCGCTGGTCCTGGAGGATTTGCTGAAAGCAGAGAATCCGCGCTGGGCGGTCGTGCGCTTCGAGTCGCAGCGCGGTCGGGTGATCAATCCGAAGACCCGTAGCGATCGCGGCGTCACGGTACAGACGCTGCGCGAAGGCGAGCTCGTGAAGCTCAAAATTCACGTGCTTGGGCTTGGCGCTTATCTCATTTCCCTGGACGGTGCGCGTCGGATGTTGGCGCATGGCCGCAAGATATTCATGCCGATCGACCAAACCATGGACAGGTTTTGGGAGAACGGCATCGAGCCTTACATCGTGCGACCCCTGCAGGTCCGCCAGCGCCCGGAACTCACCTCCCGCATCGGCACCCGCGCCTATGAACGGCGACGCAAGGTGTCCTGGTCGGTCAAACTACAGCGGCGCCTGCAAAGGATGAGGGACAGCCTGAACAAGCGCGCATACTGGCTTTTTCACTGAGCGGCCAGAATCTCGACGATGCTGCGGGCGGCGGTGCCGTCGCCATAAACGTTCCGACGCACCGCCAGCCGCTCGTAAGCCGCGCGGTCACCTAACAGCTCGCTCACACAAGCCACAATCGTCGCCGCATCAACACCGGCCAGCAGCGCAGTTCCCGCCTCAACCCCTTCCTGGCGCTCGGTCACTTTCCGCATCACCACGGTTGGCTTTCCAAGTTCTACGGCTTCCTCCTGGATGCCTCCGGAATCGGTCATCACCAGATAACTTCTGGACAGCAGGTGCGCGAAGCCGGGGTATTGAAGCGGGCTCGTCAGAAGAACGTTCGCCAGCCCGCCCAACAACGCATGCGCTGGCTGTAAGACTTCCGGGTTGGGGTGCACGGGAAAGATGAATAACACCTCGGGAAAACGCGCTGCCAGTTCGGCGACGGCCCGCAGAATGTCTGCCATGTCCTGACCGAAGCTTTCCCGGCGATGACAGGTCACGAGCACGAATCGTTGTGTGAGCAAGTCCGGCACGCGGCGCACCAGATCTTCCGGCAAAGCGTCCGGCAGATGGGTCAGCACCCAGTGCAATGAATCAATGGCCGTGTTGCCCGTCACGTGGATCTGGCTCGCGGGGATGCCTTCGGTGAGCAAGTTCTGCGCGGCCCGTGCAGTCGGCGCGAAATGCAGGTCTGCGATGTCGGCCACCAGCCGACGATAGACCTCTTCAGGGAATGGCCCGTATTTGTCGCCGGTGCGCAATCCGGCCTCAATGTGCGCGACTTTGGTTTGGCGAAGATAGCCCGCCAGCGCGCCCACAAAAGCGGTCGCCGTGTCACCTTGCACGACCACCCACGCGGGGTTTGCGCTCGCCATCACCGCGCCAAGCGCGGGCAACATCGCGCCCACCAAATCGAACTGCGATTGACCCGCGCGCATCAGTGCAAGGTCATAGTCCGGTGTCAGCGCCAGCGCCGTGAGCGTATCGGTGAGCAACTCGCGATGCTGGCCTGTGACTGCCAGCAGCACTTCGAAACGCTCATCCGCCTGCAGGGCGCGATAGACCGGCGCAAGTTTGATGGCTTCGGGACGTGTCCCCAGAACGAGCAGGATGCGATCAGCCATAAGGGTTCCTTTACGGTCTTCCGGGCGCACGCGCCAACACGCGTTGATAAACGTCTGCCGTGCGTTCGGCGATGCCTTGCCAGGTAAATTGCGCAAGCACACGCGCCCGCGAGGCCTCGCCCATTGCGGCGCGCAACGGGGCGTCTTCGGCGATCTGGTTGATGGCAGCGGCTAACGCCGGCGGGTTGGCCGGCGGTACCAGCAAGCCGTTCACGCCATTTTCTATCAGCGCAGGGATGCCGCCCACCGCGCTGCCCACCATCGCCCGGGCACAGGCCATGGCTTCAAGACCGGCGATGCTGGTTGCTTCCATCAAGGACGGCAGCACCGCGATATCCGCTGCGCGATAGACCTCGGGCATCAAATCGTTCGGCGTCTCGCCGGCCAGCAAGGCCCGGCCAGCGCTGCCGTCGTTGCGCAGGACCTCGGTGATGGCGGCACGCTCGGCGCCTTCCCCCACAAACACAAAACGCACGTTCGGGTGGGTGTGTTGGACCGCTTGCGCGGCGATCACCACGCCATTTTTGGCCACCAGACGCCGCGCAATGACCACCAGCACCTCGTGCTCCGCCACACCCCAACGTTGCCGCAGGGCCGGCGCCACGCCAGGACAGAATCGCTGGGCATCCACACCGTTCGGGATATAGCTCACCGGCCCGGGATAGCCGGCCCGCGTACTCGCCGCCGCCAGTTCCTCGCTGGGGGCGAGGATATGGGCACAGCCCGCGATGAGATGACCCAGACGCTGCAGGCGGCGCCCGCCAAGGGCGAGGGTTTTGAGAAAGCCGGAGGTATGGTTGGTAAAGACGACCGGCAGGCCTGTGGCGAGCGCCGCGCGCAACGGCCGCAAGCCGTGCACGTGAATCAGGTCGAAAGCCTGCTCCGCCACCCGTCGTTTCAGCCACTTTGCGAGCAGGAAATCGTGGAAGGGCTGCGCGCGAATCAAGGGCGAATAGCGCTCAAGATTCGGTTCCTCCAGCGCGCCCGACCAGGGCGGCGCAATCACGGATACCTGCACACTGGCTCTGCGTAAAGCCGACGCGAGTTCAAAGACGTGAGTCGCCACCCCGCCGACGCGGGGCGGATATTCGCTGGTGAGGAACAACACCCGTAGATTCATGCTCGAGCAGCCTGATTCGCCTTTGGCGCCGGGCCGCCGCTGAGCGTGGTTGCCCACGCGATGCCGGCAAAACAGAGCCACCCTACCCAGTGCCCACGCGACAGCGGGTAGCCCACCAGCCACACGCTCATGCCTGTTCCCAGCAGCGCAAGTCCGGCCGCGCGGGGCACTGACGAGTAACGGGCCAGTCGGCAGAGTAGATAAGACAGCGCGACATAAAAAATCAGCACCCCGGGTAAGCCCTGTTCGAGCTGAATTTGCAGCAGAACGTTATGCGGATAGGAGGGTAAGTCCGCCGGTTGCTGCGTTAGCGGCATGAGCCAGCGTCCGCCCGGTATGTATTCGCTGTTCTTGAAGCCGTAACCCAGCCAGGGCCGTTCGGCAATCAGCTGTCCGGTGAATTCCCAGATGTCGATCCGATGGCGCCATGAATGATCCGCAACGCGTTGCGTTATCCAGACGCTGCTGCCAAGAAACGGGGCGCAAAAGTGGATTAGCGCGACCGCAACGCCCAAGCCATACAGCGCGAGCCGGGGCAGGACGAGCGCGCACGCCGATGTGCACGCGCCCACG
Organism: Klebsiella pneumoniae; assembly: GCA_945876945.1. Taxonomy (GTDB): domain Bacteria; phylum Pseudomonadota; class Gammaproteobacteria. The sequence goes on along the minus strand of CAMCQE010000001.1, from coordinate 84,483 downwards.
ACAAAAGCGAGTCGCGGCGCGCTACCAATCCCCGCCCATGCCGAGTACGCCATCAGCCCCAGCGCAAGGCCAGCGGCAAGCCGCCACGGCGTGCTCAAGCGCAGCGCCAGCGCTGGCGCGATCCACACCAGAATCGCCAGTGCTGCGGCCGGCACATTGAGCTTGAGCCCGGCATTGATCGGGGCGCCGTGCGCCAGCAAGCTGCGCATCAGAAATCCCCAGTGCAGCTGCATTGCCAAGAGCAGCACCGCTACCGCAATGCCGGCGAGGAGTGCCTTGGTGAGCGCGACCCGGTCAAGATCGGGACGGCTGGCGCAAACGCTGGCCACCAGGGTCAGCGGGCCGCATTCCAGAAGAAACAGCCCGGCGTCCACTGCCGCGACGCGCGCGTTAAGCGCCCAGAGCGTGCCCAGCAGACCCCACGCACTCATCGCCAGCACGAGGCCCGGCATCGCAGCGGTGCCGAGCGCCGGCCTCACCGCGCGGTGATTCACGGCTAACCACCAGAGTGCAAACAATGGGCCGATCAAACCGGTAGGCGTTGGCGCCAGCGCAAACATCACGGGCATTGCAAACAAAAACAGCGCCAGCCCGGCCGGGCGCAGCGCTGTGTTCGCGGGACTCTCGTTAGCGGGGAACAACGTGGCGGTCTGCGAGGTTTAAAGCGCGGGAGAGCGAGCGGGTAGTGTAGGAGAAAAGCGCCAGCGGTCTCCATCACGCATGCAACTTGAACCACTTTTGATTAGTCTTCGCCGCACTCATCAGACCGTTTTGAACATCATGACTGAATCGAAATTCGCGTCGCTCGCCGTCGCGATGAAGTCGCCTGTGAATCTCTCCCTGCTACTGCTCACCGTGCTCGTTACTTTTGGCGGCGTGATGGTGATGGAAGTTCACGGCACGGCGGTGTTCTATGCCGCAATGGCGCGCCAAATGGTGGAGTCCGGCGACCTTCTGGCGCCCTTTCGCGGGGATACGGGTTATCTTCTGAAGCCCCCTCTCGCCTTCTGGTGGAGCGCGGCAAACACCCTTGTAATGGGCTATTCGAATCTGGCCGTGACCTTACCCTCGCGCCTTGGCGGTCTGGGCTGTGCGGTGATGACGGCGCTCCTGGCCTGGCACTTTCACCGCAAGCCGTTTGCGGTGTGGGTAGCGGTGCTGCTGTTTGTGATGAACGGAATCTACATCCAGTTCACTACCGCCTTCCGTCTCGATTCACTGATGACTTTCGGGGCCCTGCTGATGCTGTGGGGCTATCTCAAATTGCCGCGCGCCATCGGCGCCTTCGCGCTGTGGAGTGGCACGGCACTGTCGCTCATGACGAAGGGACCGATGATTCTCGTCATGCTGGGGATAATGCTGCCGCACGCGTTGCTGTCTCCGCATTGGCGCGGCGCCCGCGCCAATCTTTTGCGCTATGCGCCGCTGCTGCTGCTGCCGCTCGCCTGGTACGGCTTCATCTGGATTTTTCACGGCGAGGAATTGTCCCGCCAGCTCACCCAGGATTTTTGGCGCGGCGACACCAGCAATCTCAGTCGCTTTGATTCCGTATGGCTGGAATACGTCACCAAACCCTTTTATCGCCTGGGTCCCTGGCTGGTGCTGATTTTCATCGCGCTATATCAGGAATTACGCCTCGCGGCGTCGGCCAGCGTTGCTGTGCCGCGGCGCGCCGATGCGGCCTTGCTGCTGGCGCTGGTATTTCTCAACACGATCATCGCGGTGCTTAAGCCAGACCCCGACGTGCGGTATTTCTATTCCGTTCTGCCACTGGTGGCAGTCATGGGCGGCGGCGTGATGGCGCGGCGCTTTGGCGCGCAAGTGCCGCGTTGGGCGGCACTGCTGGGCGCTGCGCTGTTGCTCGCCGGCGCGGCCGGCGTGGCATGGTTCAACGTGAAAGCCTACCCGGGTCATCAGGGCTTGCAGGCGATCGTCGCACTCGCCGAGCGCGGCGAGCTCACGCCGGCGAACACGCTGCTGATGGTTGAGCGGATCCCCAAACCGAATGAACCGCGGCGCAACGACCCGATCCCGGACGCCGTCTATTTCTACTTCGGACTTAAGCTCCCCAGCGCACTCAAGCTGCCGACGAGCGGCGCCCTACCCGCATCTACCCGCTTCGTACTGTTTCCCCGCACGGCCCGGATGCTGAACACGGTTGCGCCGCTCGGCTGGCCCGAGCGTGCGCGCTCCGAAAAATTCATTCTGCTCGAGCGCCCCTGAGCCGCGCGTTTACCGTGCGGTGGTCATTTCGGGGCACGCGTTTTCAGCGCACCGGCGATCCGCTCGCCGACGCGGTCGAGCCGTTCCGAGCCCCAGAACAATTCGCCCTCTACCCGCCAGCTGGGCACGCCAAACACGCCGCAGCGCTCAGCCTCCTGTTGAATTTGCTGGTAGCGAAGCAGGCCTTTGTCCGTCTGCCAGTGCGCAAATTCTGAAGCATCGGCGCCGGCCAGTTCGATCAGCGGCGCCAGCGCGGCGGGGTCTTCCAGATCGAGTTCGCGCGTCCAGAACCGGGCAAATACCGCGTCGTGGAAGCGCCGCCAGTCGCCGGTTTCTACGGTGTACAAAAAGGCCATATGCGCCGCCGCGCTGTTAAACACTTTGCGCGGTCCGCGTAAGACCAGCCCGCGCCGCGTCGCCTCACGGCGACAGTCCATATAGGCGTAGCGCACCCGCCGCCATTGATGCGCATTGCGTTCTTCCAGTAACACCCGGCCCTCGGCATCCACTTCGGCCTTGCCCAGATAACTGGGGATGTCGAGCGTGTAGGGCAGGCGCTCAACGGTGATACCGAACTCACGCTCAAGGCTGTCGGTGGCGTGCTGCGCCAGATAGGCGTAAGGGCTTTTGTAGTCGAAAAAATGTTGGACTAAGGGGCTGGTCATCTGGCGTTCTCCTGAGTGGCGCACCGTCATTTTCGACGCCGAAAAGTCTCGTTCAGCCGAGCAGACCTCGCGCCCGAATTATCGTCAGGACGTGCTCGGGCGTGATTCGCGCCAGACAGTCGCTGGTGCGTAAACCATAAAGGTCGGGCAGCAGTTCCACGCCGGCAATGACGTTCTCACCTTGCCCCAACGCGTGATTGCGTCGCCAGTCAGAGGGGCCGAACAAGGCGAACACCGGAACACCGGCCGCCGCGCAGGCGTGCATCGGCCCGGAGTCATTGGTCACCGCGAAGCGCGCGTGGCTGGCCAGCGCCGCCAGTTGCGGAATGCTGAAGCGACCCGTCGCATCAATGCCAAGTTTCGCCGCCAGCGCGGCATTCCGCTCAACGTCGTCCGACCCGCCCAGCCAGACGATTGCCAGACCGGCCGCCAGCAGCGTCTGGGCGAGGGCCTCAAAGCCCGGCCAGCATTTGTCCTGCCGCGTCCGACTGGCGCCGGCGTGCATCACCACGAAGCCCGCTCGTCGTAGCGCGTGCGTTTGCATGAAAGCCTCGACCTCGTCGCGCGCGGCGGCGGCGCAGGGCAGGCGTGGCCGCGGCGCGGCTGGCGCTATCCCGGCGGCGTCCAGCACCGCATTGAGCCGCAGAAAAACGTGGCTCTGCGCGTCCCAGCGGGTGGCGGGATGGAGGTTGTAGGGGAATCGCGTGTGCGAGCCCACGCGTTCCGGAATGCCCGACAGCGCACAGAGCAGCGCCGTGCGGTCGTTGCCCTGCAAGTCGTACACGCGACGGAACCGGCGGGCGCGCATCCAGCGCAAGGTGCTGGCCACCGCGCGCCAGCCCTTGCGCGGGAAGCTCACGACTTCAAGCCCTGGCCACGCCGCGAACAGTCCCGCAAAGGGCGGCGTGGTCAGCAAACAGACCGAGGACTCCGGATGTCCACGGACGATGGCATCAATCAGCGCCGTCGCCATGATCACATCGCCCAGCGCGCCTTGTTTGATGACGAGGACCGACATATCGCTTCAGTCGCTCAGCGACCAGCGGGGCCGGCCGAGGCGGGTGCAGAGGTCTGCGTAGACCCCAAGCGTGGCGCTCTGCAGCCGTTCGGTGGTGAAAGGATGCGTTACCGGGACGCTCGGCGGCGCCTGGAGAAACTGCGCGGTACGCGCGGCGACGGCGTCCAGATCGCCCACCGCTACGAGCCCGGCGGGTAACACCTCGCGCAGGATCTCGCCCGTGCCGCCGTGGTCATAGCCAATCACGGGTGTGCCGAGACTTAAGGCTTCGATGGTCGTTCGCCCAAAGGCCTCGGGTTCACCGGTCAGCGAAAACGCGCAGGCACTCATCGCCATCACTTCCCGCAAATCGCTTCGCTGCCCGAGAAAAGTGACGGCATCGGCGACGCCCAGCCTTGCCGCCAGCGCGCGCAATTCCTGCTCAAACGCCTGTTTGCGCGGATGCGCGCCGCCGGCCAGTAGCCCATGCACCAGCAGCCCCTGCGCCTTGAGGCGCGCCATTAGCTGCAAGAAATCCTCCTGACCTTTCCAGCGCGTGAGCCGGCCCGGCAATACCAGCAAGGCCTTGCCGGCGAGAGCCGGGTGCGCGCGCGTCCAATCTGCTTGCCAGGCGGCGTCGGGCACAAAGCCGTAGGGCCAACGTTCGGGCGCGACGCCGCGCGGGATGAGCGTAATCCGCGCCGCGTCCACGCCGGGATAAGACCCGGTGATGTAATCGTGAATGAACTGCGAAATGGCGATCACCTGCTCGCCGCTCACCATGATTCGGCTGTAGCGGTTCACCGTGTAAGGGCCGTGCACGGTGGTGACCCAGCGCGGGCGCTCTGCCACGGCTAAGCCCTGTCGCGCCCACCAGCCGAGCCAGGCCGGCAAACGCGAGCGGGCGTGAACGACATCCACCCGCTCGCGCCGGAAGGTTTCCCTGAGGCGTCCGATGAGTCGCAGCGAAGAGAGCCGTTTGCGGCCAATGGGCAGGGCAATATGCGTGGCGCCGAGTGCTTCGAGTTTCGCCACCAGTCGGCCGCCGGCTGAAATGACCAGCGCACGATGACCCGCCGCGACCAGCGCTTCGGCGATTTCCAGCGTGCCCTGCTCAACGCCGCCAACTTCGAGTTCTGGCAGGAGCTGGGCAACGGTGAGACGCATGGTCTGTCAGTGCGCCAGTTCGGCCGCGACGCGCACGGCACAGCGTGCGGCCTCGGCGAGCGGCGGATGTGGCGGCCATTCGCCGGTCGCCTGCCATTGCGCGAGCGACAGGACGCGGGATTCTGCAAGCAAGGTGGAGGCGATGCGCGTAATGCGGTCTGCGCGGCGCGCCGGCACCTCCAGCACCCCCACCGCGCAGCCGGCGCTCAGCGCTTCAAACAGCATGGAGACACTGTCGGCAGTGACCCACGCCGCAGGGGCTCGCATCAGCGCCTCGCGCAGCCAGTCTGGACCACACGTCGTGTGGGATACGAAGTGCACGCCATCGCCCACGCGCTGCACGAGTTGCGCCGTGGTGCTGGGCGGGGTGCGGCGTGAGTCGGTTATCACGAGCGATGTTTCACCCAGCGAGTCGTGCAAGCGATCAATTTGCCCGAGCAAGCCCGCTTCGTCCCAGCGATGGTGACGAGACGGGCCGCCGACCAGCACCAGCGTCGCCCCGCTGCGCGGTCCTGAAGACGGCACAAGGTCATTCAACACGCCTTCGGTCAGCATCACGCGCGCACTGGCGGGCACGCCGTCGTGGCGTGGCACAAGGCATAGGTCGAACAGTCCGCGCGGCAGCGAGGGGTTCATCAGGTAGACACTGCGGGCACCAAATGCCCGCGCCGCCGCCAGCATGGGCCACGCGCAGGCACTGCCCGCACCCACCACCAGATCCGGCACTGCCAGGCCTGGCCGCGCCGGCCAGATCCCGCGCAGCCACGCCCACCACGCGCGAGGAAACTCACGGGCGTTGATTTCGATAACGGTAATAGGCCGCTGTGTCGCGAGTGCGGACAGCAGCCCCGCAGTCTGTCGCTCATGGCCGGCTTTGCCGTCACGAAAGCGCCAGACTACGGTCGCGGGCTTCACCTGCGGAGCAGGCTCAGACGTAGGTCAGCCAGCCTTCGGGGCAGGCGCGCTTACCTTGCACGGTGTCGAGGTAAGCAGACTGCAGCAGCTTGGTGACCGGGCCCGGTTTGCCTTCGCCAATGGCGCGGTTGTCGAGCTCACGAATGGGGGTGACTTCGGCCGCCGTACCGGTGAAGAAGGCTTCGTCGGCGATGTAGATTTCATCGCGGGTGAAGCGCTTTTCCACCACCTTGATGCCGGCCTCGTGGGCGAGCTGCATGATGGTGTCGCGGGTGATGCCTTCCAGCGCACAGACCGGATCCGGCGTGTACAGCACGCCTTTGCGCACGATGAAAATGTTCTCGCCGCTGCCTTCCGCCACCATGCCGTCCTTGTCGAGCAGCAGGGCTTCGTCGTAACCGTCACGCGCGGCGTCTTGCAGCGCCATGATGGAGTTCAGGTAGTTGCCGGTCGCTTTCGCTTTCGACAGCACGCTGTTGACGTGATTACGCGTGAAGGAAGAGGTCTTGATGCGGATGCCTTTTTCCAGCGCGTCGCCCCCGAGGTACGCGCCCCAAAACCAGGCCGCCACCACCACGTGCACCGAGAGGCCTGCCGCGTGCAGGCCCATACCTTCGGAGCCGTAGTAGGCCAGCGGGCGGAGGTAGGCGGTTTCGAGTTTGTTCTCGCGCACGCAGTCCACGCAGGCTTGCTCAATCTCGCTGCGCTCCAGGGTCATTTTCATGCCGAGGATATGCGCCGTGTCGTACAGGCGCCGGATGTGTTCGCCCAGCCGGAAAATGGCTGTGCCGCGATCGGTTTTGTACGCACGGATGCCTTCGAAGGCGCCGGTTGCGTAGTGCAGTGAATGGGTCAGCACGTGCGTGTTCGCGTCGCGCCAGGGCACCATTGCACCGTCCATCCAGATCACGCCGTCGCGATCCGCGTAGCTCATAAGCTCTCTCCCAGAAATCGAGTTTTCATTCGAACATCAGTCGTTGCCACACCGCTGCGACTGCCGATCGATGCGTCACGAGGCTCGTGTCGTCGACCAGTCCATCCACTTCCTGCAGGGCGCAACGGTGAACTTCTGCGCGATACGCGAAGTAGGCGTCGTGCAGGACGCGGCAGTCTTCGCGTGGCATCAGCGCCAGATCGCGAATGAGATCCAGCAGCCGCAAGTTGTCGGTATAGGCCGTAAGTATTTGATGAAGCGGGGCCCAGCGGAGGCAGGCGTATTGCACCATAAATTCTATGTCGGTGATACCGCCGACGCCCTGCTTCAAATCGAACTGGCGGGCGCTTGAACGATCGAGCGTGGCGCGCATGCGTTCGCGCATTTCGACAATTTCGTGGCGGAGTTTTGCAGGCTCGCGGTGTTGACGCAGCACCTCGCAGCGGAGTGCGTTGAAACCTGCGATGAGCTCGAAACTGCCGGCGACCCCGCGCGCGCGCAGCAGCGCCTGATGCTCCCAGGTCCACGCCGACTTTGTCTGATAGTCGGCAAACGCTTTCATCGTGGTGATCAGCAGTCCGGACGAGCCGCTGGGCCGCAGGCGCAAGTCGAGCTCATAGGCAAACCCCGCGGGCGTTCGGGTGCCGAGCAAATGGATAACCCGCTGCGCGAGGCGCGTGAAGAACACTTCATTGGCGATTGGGCGGGCGCCGTTGGTTTCTGCCGTTGTCTCGCCGCCGTCGTGCAGGAACACCAGATCGAGATCCGAGCTGTATCCGAGCTCCCGTCCGCCGAGCTTGCCGTAGGCAATCACCGCAAAACCGGCGGCCTGCACGCGGCCGTCGCGGGTAACTTGCGGGCGCCCGTGACGCGCAATCAGATCGCTCCAGGCGAGCGTCAGCACGCGCTTCAGCAAGGCCTCTGCGATCCAGCTCAAATGATTGCTGACCTCCGCGATAGGATAGTTCGCCAGCAGGTCGCAGGCGGCGACGCGCAGCACCTGTTGGTGCTTGAAGGTCCGCAAGGCATCCATGACTTGTTCGAGGTCAGCGGCCTCAACGCTGGCAAGTGCGTTATCGAGGAGCAGGTCCAGTTCGGCCGCATCGGGCGGCGCGCCGAGCAGGCGTTGGTCGAGTAATTCATCCAGCAAAATCGGCCAGCGCGCGATTTGGGTCGCCGCCCAGGAACTTTGCGCGAATAGCGCGACCAGTCGCTCCAGCGCGAGCCGATGGTCGGCGAGCAAGGCGAGATAAACCGAGCGTCCCGCTACGGCACGGATCAGGGCGGCGACCCGTTCGAGCACCACCGCGCCGTCGGGCCTGTTGGCACAACTCGCCAGCAGGCGCGGCATCAGACGGTCCAGGCGGTCGCGACCGGTGCTTGAGAGACCCGCCACAAACCGCGCGGACTGCAAATCCCCCAGCGTGCTCGCCACCGCCGCCGGATCGGCAAAGCCCGCTTCTGCCAGCGCCCCGGTCGCCGCTGCCGAAGCTTCCGGCGCGCGCCAGAGCTGCGCAGACCAGAGGCTGCCTCGCGTCACCTCGGGGTCAGCGGGCGCAGGCATCAACAGCCCTGCAAAGCACTCCCGCACGGCCCCTCGATGCGCCTTTAATACGGCTTCAAAGCTCGCCCAGTCGGCATAGCCCATGCCGCAGGCCAGACGCGCCTGCGCCAGCGCGTCTTCTGGCAGGGTCTGGGTTTGCGCATCGTGTACCTGCTGCAAGCGATGCTCGGTGACGCGCAAAAAGCGATAAGCCGCCGTGAGGGCCTGGGCTTCCTGCGGCGTCAGCAAGCCGAGTTTCGCGCAGCGTTCGAGCACGGGCTGGATGGGTGAGATGCGCAGTCCCGGCTCGCGACCGCCGCGCACCAGCTGCAGGGCCTGGCCGATGAATTCCACTTCGCGGATCCCGCCCGCGCCCCGCTTGATGTCGCGCGTCAGCGCACCGTCCCGCGCGACCTCGGCGTCGATCATCGCTTTCATCTCGCGCACGGATTCAATCGCGCCAAAGTCGAGATAGCGACGATAGATGAACGGCCGCCAGATCTCCGCCAGCGCGGCGATGTCCTCAGTGCTGCCGTGAATCACCCGCGCCTTGATCAGCGCGTAGCGTTCCCAGTCGCGCCCGTGCAGCTGGTAGTACTGCTCGAGCGCCGCAAGGCTCGCGGTCAGCGCGCCGCTTTCGCCAAAGGGCCGCAGCCGCATGTCTACGCGGTACACAAAACCGTCCGGCGTGACGTCGTTCAAGAACGCGATCAGCCGTTTGCCCAGCCGATCGAAAAACTCCTGATGCGAGAGGCTGCGTTCGCCGCCTGCGGTCTCGCCGCCGGCGCGAAAGCAGAACACAAGGTCAATGTCCGAAGAAAAATTGAGTTCGCGCCCGCCCAGCTTGCCCATTGCCACGATGACCAGCGACAGCGGCGTGCCGTCGGCGGCGAGCGGGCTGCCAAAGCGCGCGCGCAGGTCCTGATGAATCCACGCGGCGGCCGCATCCACCAGCGCGTCGGCCAGCGCTGAGAGTTCGGCCAGCACGGTGTCCAGGGACACCTCGCCCAGCAGGTCGCGATAGGTGATGGCGGCCAGTTCGAGATTGCGGAACTGGCGCATCGTTGCGCGCAAGCTCGTTTCATCTGCCGCCTCAGTGAAGAGCGCGGCACAGCGCTCGGCATAGGCGGCAGGTTCCCGCGTCTCGCCCGGCATCGCCAGGGTGGCGAGCCATTGCGCAGGCTGGGCAATCGCGACTTCGGCACAAAACGGGCTGAGGGCGAAGACTTGTGGCAGTGACGAGACCCGTGGTGCCGCGCCAGTGAGCGCGCAGGCGGCCTGAAATCGCTCAAGCAAACGCTCGGTCGGCGCCTGCAATGGTGCTGGCAGTGCGCACAGCGCATCGGTCCACGACGAGGTTTCCAACACAAGGGTCTCCGCTTGAAAGCCTTGCCACTATAAGGGGCGAGGGGCGCATCGCACTTGCGCTGGCTTCTGCCCGCGGGGCGCCTGAACCATAATGCCGACATGAAACGCCCGCTCGCCAGCAAACTGCCGCACGTCGGCACCACCATTTTTACCGTGATGTCGCAGATGGCCGCCGAATGTGGCGCGATCAATCTCTCGCAGGGCTTTCCGGACTACGACGGCCCGCCCGCGCTCAAGGAAGCGGTGAAGCAGCACATCGATCGCGGCTTCAATCAATACCCGCCGATGGCCGGCATTCTGCCGCTGCGCGAAGCCGTCGCTGACAAAGTGCTGACCTGCTACGGCGCCAAGGTTTCGCCCGAGACGGAAGTCACCATTACTCCCGGCGCGACCGAAGCCATCTACTGCGCGGTGACTGCCGTCGTGCGGCCGGGCGATGAAGTGATCATGTTCGACCCGGCCTATGACTGCTACGAGCCGGCCGTCACGCTGGCCGGCGGCGTGCCGGTGCGTTTGCCGCTGTTGCCCCCGGGCTATCGCATCGACTGGCAGCGGGTGACCGATGCCATCACGCCGCGCACCCGCATGATCATGGTGAATTCACCCCACAACCCCACTGGCACCGTGATGGAAGCCGAGGACCTGCGCACGCTGGAGGCGCTGGCCGAGCGGCACGATCTGGTGGTCTGCGCGGACGAAGTCTACGAGCACCTCATTTTTGACGGCCGCCAGCACGAGAGCGTGCTGCGCTATCCGGCCTTGGCCGCGCGTTCGTTTGCCATTTCGTCGTTCGGCAAGACCTACCACGTCACCGGCTGGAAAACCGGCTACTGCGTGGCGCCGCCGGCGCTCACGGCTGAGTTGCGGCGCGTGCATCAGTTCGTGACTTTTGTCGGGATTACGCCCATTCAGTGGGGCTTGGCCGAATTCATGCGCGCCCACCCCGAGCACCTGCAAACCTTGCCGGCGTTCTATCAACACAAACGGGACCTCTTCGTGGCGGCGATTGCGGGCTCGCGTTTCCGCACGCTGCCCTCGGCGGGCACCTACTTCCAGTTGGCCGACTACAGCGCCATCTCGGACCTGCCCGATCGCGAGTTTGTGGCTTGGCTTACCCGCAGCGTGGGGGTGGCGGCGATTCCGGTGTCGGTCTTCTACGAGCAGCCGCCGGAAGCGCGCTATGTGCGCTTCTGCTTCTGCAAGAACGACGACACCCTGCGCCAGGCCGCCGCCAAGCTCGCGGTGCTGTGAGCCGACGCGCGTCGGGTCTGCGTACCATCACCGCACCATCCTGATGGCGGGGGCATTTGAATGAGCGATGTGCTCTTATGTTTTTGCGCCTGTCCCACGGAGGATGTCGCCCACCGGCTTGCCGAGCTGGTGGTGAACGAGCGGCTCGCGGCCTGCGTGAATATCCTGCCCGGGCTTACTTCTGTGTATCGCTGGCAAGGCGCGGTAGAGAAGGCCACCGAGGTCATGCTGTGGATCAAAACTAACCGGCACCACTATCCGCAGCTCGAAGCCACCCTGCGCGCCGCCCACCCTTATGAACTCCCCGAGATCGTGGCGGTCTCCCTCAACACTGGATCACATGCGTACCTCCAATGGATAAACGATTCGCTGGCCTGAAACTGCTGCTCTGTGGGCTGTTGTTCACGGTGGCGGCCTCCGCCGGCTTGCTCGACAAGCTGGACCAACTCGGCGGCGCGGCGAAACAGCAGGACTTCCTGCCGCCAGAGCAGGCTTTCGTCTTTAGCCACGAGACCTACGAGCAGCAGCGCTTGCCGTTGGTCTGGACGGTGGCCGAGGGTTACTACCTGTATCGCGACAAGCTGAAGTTCGAGTCCCCCGATGGCAGCGCGGTCATCGGCAAGCCGCAGTTCCCGCCGGCAGAAGAGAAACAGGACGAAGCGTTCGGTCGGGTCGCCATCTACAAACATGAATTGAAATTGGCGCTGCCGGTGATCCCCGCCGCTGGCGCGAGCAAGATCCAGCTCAAAATCACCTATCAGGGTTGCGCGGAAGACGGCATCTGCTACCCGCCGATACACCAGACGCTGTCCTTACCCGTGGTTGCCGTGAGCGCGGCGCCGGCACCCCCGGCGGTCGAGCCGCCCGGCGGTCGAGCCGCGGAATCCCTCGACGCCGACCGCTTGAGCACGCTGCTCGCCAACAGTGGCTTGCCGGTGATCGCCGCCACCTTCTTCGGCTTTGGCCTGTTGCTGGCGCTGACCCCCTGCGTATTTCCGATGGTGCCGATCCTGTCCAGCATCGTGGTGGGCGAGCGCGGGCCGGCCGGGGCCGGGCGCGGACTGCTGCTCTCCAGTATCTACGTGCTGGCGATGGCGGCGACCTATGCCGCCGTTGGGCTGACGGCGGGGCTGTTTGGCCGCAACGTGCAGGCGGCGTTTCAGCACCCGGTGGTGCTGGTCGCGTTCAGCGCGCTGTTTGTGGCGCTGGCCTTGTCGATGTTCGGCTTCTTCCATCTGCAATTGCCACAGGCCTTGCGCCAGCGGCTGGAGAGTTCGCACCAGGGAACCCGCGGCGGCAGTCTGGCCGGGGTGGCGCTAATGGGCGTGCTGTCGGCGGTGATTGTTGGCCCCTGTGTGGCGCCGCCGCTGGCCGGCGCCCTGCTGTACCTCGCCCATGAAGGCAGTCCGGTGGTGGGCGGTGTGGCGCTGTTTGCGCTCGGCCTTGGCATGGGGGTGCCCTTGCTCATCGTCGGCGCCTCGGCCGGCCATTTTCTGCCCCGCGCCGGGGCCTGGCTCGAGCGCGTGCAGCACGTGTTCGGCGTGGTCTCGCTCGGGATGGCCATCTGGTTTCTCGGGCGCGTGCTACCGCCAACGCTGACGCTCGCGCTGTGGTCGCTATTGCTGATCGGCACCGGCATTTTTCTGCGGGCGCTGGAGCCTCTGCCGGAGCTGGCTTCCGGCTGGCAGCGGCTCTGGAAAGGGCTGGGTCTGGCGCTGGTGACCTATGGCGGCGTGTTGATTGTGGGCGCCGCGGCTGGTGCCGACGACCTCCTCAAGCCGCTCGCGCCGTTTACCTCTGCTTCGGAAAACCAAAGTCTTGAGCGTAAGCAAGCATTCACGACCGTGAAAAGCGCGGCGGCGCTTGAGGCCGCCATCCAACAGGCGTCGGCGGCTGGCCAGCCGGTGTTGCTCGATTTTTATGCCGACTGGTGTGTGGAGTGCAAACGGCTTGAACGCGAGACTTTTGCCGACCCGCGGGTTGCTCAGCGCCTCGCCGGATTCACCCTGCTCCGCGCCGACGTCACCGCTGACGATGAGACCGATCGGGCGCTCATGGCGGGCCTCTCACTGTTCGGCCCACCGGCCGTCCTGCTGTATGACCCGGCGGGTCAGGAACGGCGCGACCAGCGGCTGATCGGCTTCGCCGGTCCGGCCGAGTTTCTGGCGCGGCTGGCCGCTCTGGGCGCGCCATGAACCGCAACGTCCTGATTGGACTGGTCGCGTTGGTGGCGGTAGGGAGCGGTCTTGCATTTCGTCATCTGAGTCCGCCAGCGCCGCCGCCGACGGCTGCCGCCAGCGACCCGCTCACCGTGACCTTTTCCGACCTGCAGGGTCAGGCCCACGCCCTCAGCGAGTGGCGCGGCAAGGTGCTGGTGGTGAATTTCTGGGCGACGTGGTGTCCGCCCTGTCTGAAGGAAATTCCCAGCTTCGTTGAACTTCAGAAGCGTTATGGCGCGCAGGGTTTGCAGTTCGTCGGGGTGGCGCTGGATGACCGCGAGGCGGTGGCCAGTTTTATTGCCGGCCGCGACATCAACTACCCCATCCTCGCCGGTGAGGAAGACGTCGCCCGCTACATGCAAGCGCAAGGCAACACCATCGGTGCCTTGCCGTTCACGCTGGTATTCGACCGCAACGGCCGCTTACGCCATACGCAGCAGGGGGAATGGTCGCCTGAGGAATCGGCGCGAGTGTTGGCGGATTTGCTCGCACATTGAACGAATAGCGCTGAACGTGGCACATCACCGCCGAACCTGCTCGCGAGCGCCGGCCGTGTGTGCTACTTTCCGTGCGCTCTGGCGCGCCGCTGAAACCGTCCGGGAGCAGGCCTTCCACTGACATTTGTGCGACCGGGAATCCATGACCGCCATCCTGCTGTTAAACGGACCCAACCTGAATCTGCTCGGCACCCGCGAGCCCGAAACCTATGGGCGACTCACGCTGGCCGATATTGAGCAGCAGGCCGCGGCCCATGCGCAGGCGCTGGGCTATCCGCTCAGCGGCTTCCAGACCAACGCCGAACATTCGCTGATCGATCGCATCCACGCGGCGAAGCACGATGGCACTGGATTCATCATCATCAATCCGGGCGCTTGGACGCACACCAGCATCGCGCTCCGCGATGCCCTGTTAGGGGTCTCGATCCCTTTTATTGAAGTTCATATTTCCAACGTGCATGCACGGGAAGCTTTCCGCCAGCACTCCTATCTTTCCGACATTGCGCGCGGGGTCATTACCGGCCTTGGGGCGCAGGGTTATGAATTTGCGATTACCGCCGCCGCGCAGTTTCTGCGCGCGCGGGCGGCTTAAGCGAAAACACAGCGAGAAACTGCATGGATATCCGAAAAGTTAAAAAACTCATCGAACTTCTGGAAGAAACCGGCGTCGCCGAAATTGAAATCAAGGAAGGCGAGGAGTCGGTTCGCATCAGTCGCATGCCCACCGGCATGAGCATGGCGCCCGTGGTGCATGCGAGCGCTCCGCCCCCGATCCCGGCCAGCGCGCCCGCGCCGACGGCGGCCGCGGCCGCAGCGCCGGCCAAGCCGGAAGGCCACGTGGTCAGTTCGCCGATGGTCGGTACCTTGTACTCCTCGCCGGCGCCGGACGCGCCGGTTTTCGTCAAAGTGGGTCAGTCGGTGAAGGTAGGCGACACGCTATGCATCATCGAGGCGATGAAAATCATGAATCCCATTGAAGCGGACCGCGCCGGCACGATCGTCGCCATCCTGGTGGAGAACGGCCACCCGGTGGAGTTCGAGCAGCCGCTGTTCATCATTAATTAGGCCGCGCGCATGCTTTCCAAAGTTGTCATCGCGAATCGCGGCGAGATTGCCCTGCGGGTGCTCCGGGCCTGCCGGGAGCTCGGGATCAGAACGGTGGCGGTGCATTCCACCGCCGACCGCGATCTCAAGCATGTCCGTCTGGCGGACGAGTCGGTTTGCATCGGCCCGCCGCAGCCGGCTCATTCGTATCTCAACATCCCGGCGGTAATCAGCGCGGCTGAAGTCACCGACGCGGTCGCCATCCATCCGGGCTACGGGTTTCTGTCCGAGAACGCTGACTTCGCCGAGCGGGTGGAGCAGAGCGGTTTCATTTTCATCGGGCCGCGCGCCGAGACCATTCGACTGATGGGCGACAAGATTTCCGCCATTCGCGCCATGCGCAACGCCGGGATTCCCTGTGTGCCAGGCTCCGGCAAGCCGCTGACCGACGACATGACCGAGAACGTCCGCATCGCACGCGACATCGGCTATCCGGTGATCATCAAGGCGTCCGGCGGCGGCGGTGGGCGTGGGATGCGCGTGGTGCACGCCGAGGCCGCGCTCAAAGCGGCCATCCAGCTGACCAAAACCGAAGCCCTGGCCGCCTTCCAGAACGACGCCGTGTACATGGAGAAGTTTCTGGAACATCCGCGCCATATCGAGTTTCAGGTCATCGCCGACGGCCACGGCAACTGCGTGTATCTCGGCGAGCGCGATTGCTCCATGCAGCGCCGCCATCAGAAAGTCATGGAAGAATCGCCAGCGCCCGGCATCAGCCAGGAGATTCGCGACATGATGGGCCGGCGCTGTGTGGAAGCCTGCAAAACCATCAACTATCGCGGCGCCGGCACGTTCGAATTTCTGTACGAGAACGGTGAGTTCTACTTCATCGAAATGAACACGCGCGTGCAGGTCGAACACCCGGTGACCGAAATGGTGACGGGCTTCGACATTGTGAAAGAGCAGCTGCTCATCGCCGACGGACAGCGGCTGTCGATCCGTCAGGAAGACGTGATCATGCGCGGGCATTCGATTGAGTGCCGCATCAACGCCGAAGACCCCAAAACCTTCCGCCCTTCGCCCGGCCGCGTGAATGTCTTTCATGTGCCGGGTGGCCCGGGCGTGCGGATGGATTCCCATCTCTACGACGGTTATGTCGTACCCCCGTACTACGACTCGCTGGTGGCCAAACTTATCGTCCACGGTGAGACCCGCGCGGTGGCGCTGGCCCGCATGACGACCGCGCTGGACGAAGTCGTGGTGGACGGCATTCTCACCAACATTCCGCTCCATAGGGATCTCGTGCGTGACGCCGCCTTTGCGGCCGGCGGCACCGATATTCACTATCTTGAGCGGAAGCTCGCGCTCGATTGAGCGAGGCCTGGCTCAAGCTTCGCTTGCCGGCGGCAGACCACGAGGTCGAGCCGCTGGAAGACGCCTTGCTGGATCAGGGCGCGCTGTCGGTTTCGGTCAGCGCGCGCGACGACACCACGCCGCGCTTCCAGACGCCCGGCGAGCCAGAACCGGCGCTGTGGGCGAATTGCGAAATCGAAGCGCTCTTTGAGGTGAGCACCGACCCGCTGGCGGTGCTCGCCGCACTCGCGGCCGATGCCCATCCGGTGGCCGGCGCGCACTACGAAGTGCTGGCCGAGCGCGACTGGCAACAGAATTTCCGCCAGCAGTTTTCGCCCCGCCGTTTTGCCGGCGATTTGTGGGTTGTCCCCACCTGGCATGAGCCACCGGCGGAGGCGCGCCACATCATTACGCTCGATCCCGGCATGGCGTTCGGAACCGGCACGCATCCCACGACCGGGCTGTGTCTGGACTGGTTGGGGCAACTCCCCGAATTGGCCGGCGCCAACGTGCTCGACTATGGCTGCGGCTCCGGCATTCTCGCGATCGCCGCCGCCCGTTTGGGCGCTACGCGGGTGATTGGTCTCGACATCGACCCCGAGGCCTGCCGGGTGGCGCGCGAGAACGCGCAGCAGAACGGCTGTGAATTTATCGAGATGGTGCTGCCGGCCGCGCTGCCGGCCGGACAGTTTGATGTGTTGGTGGCCAATATCCTGCTCAACCCCTTGCTTGCGTTGGCATCGCAGTTGGCCGATTTGGTGAAGCCGGGTGGGCAAATTGGGCTATCCGGTTTGCTGGCCGAGCAAGCCGAGTTTGCGCTGGCCGCTTACGCGCCGTGGTTCGACCTCAATCCGCCCGAATATCGCGAAGAATGGGCGTTTGTCGGCGGTCGGCGTCGCCCATGACTTACGCCGGACACGCCGCGCTGCTGACCCAGTGCCCGCACTGCGGGACGGTGTTTCGTCTCAACGCGAGCTTGCTGGCGGTCGCGCGCGGGTTTGTGGAATGCGGGGAATGCGCCAAGGTTTTCTACAGCCTCGAGCGACTTGCCGACGAACCACCGCCAGCCAGCCTCAAAACGCTGGCGCCCGAATCCGACCTGCCGCGCGTGCTAATGCATCCGGTGCCGGAGACCGAGGTGCTGGAGGGCGTGCAACCGACTATTGACCCGCAGCTGGTACGCGACATCGAAGAACTGCCCACCAGTGAGGTTCCGCTGGGCCTTCGCGATGACGTCGCCCGGCGCAAGCAACGCGCGGGCTTGCGGCGCAAGCAGCGCTGGGATCGGCGCTGGGCGCGCTTTGCCGCGCTGCTGCTGTGCGTGTTCGGCGCCCAAATCGCGTGGGCTTCGCGCGCGCTGTTGCTGGAGCGCTTTCCGGTCGCCACCCCTTGGTTGGAGCAAGCCTGCGCCTTCGCGGGCTGTCGCGCCCATCCTCCAGCGCCGCCGCCGACGATCGAGCTGCAGGCCCGTGACGTGCGGGAACATCCGCAGTACCAGAACGCCCTGCTGGTCAACGCCAGCCTGATCAATCGCGAACCCCAACCTGCTCCGTTTCCGGTGCTACAGCTCGGCATATTCGACCACACTGGAACGCTCATCGGGATTCGGCGCTTCAAGCCGGGCGAATACCTGGACGAGTCTTTCGACCTTGCGAGCGGCATGCCGCCGGGGCGCAGCATCCACATCGTGCTGGAAATCGCCGGGCTCAGTGAGCACGCCGAAGGTTTTGAATTCACCTTTCTGTAAAGAACTTGCCCGCCCGCGGCGCGTGTTGTCCACACAGAACCTAAATGGAACTTTCTGCCTTTCGATCACCCGCCTTTGTGGCTATCATCGGCTCACATTAGCGAAGTAGTCGCCGCCGGCCCGGCTACTCTCGAAAAAACGATCCGCGCCCACGGATCCCGACCGGTCTGTTTTCTCCGCACACCTTCTTTCGCGATGAACTCGTTTCATCGCGGCGTCGACATTTTTTGTCTGCGTGGTCTGCGGCGATCAGGAAAACAACAACTAGATGATGACGCCCATGCAATTTGGTTCCTGGACATTTGAAACCCCGCTCGTGCTGGCGCCCATGGCCGGGGTTTCCGATCGCGTGTTCCGTGCGATCTGCATGCGCCACGGCGCGTCCTGGGCGCCCTCCGAAATGACCAGCGCCGACCTTGAACTTCGCAATACCGAACAAACGCGCCGCCGGCTCGATCTGCGGGGCGAAGCCTCGCCGCGTATCGCCCAGATTGCGGGGGCCGACTGCATGGCGATGGCCGACGCCGCCCGCGAAGCGGTTGATGCCGGCGCCCAGAGCATCGACATCAACATGGGTTGTCCCGCCAAGCGCGTATGCAATCGTCTGGCCGGCTCCGCGCTATTGCGTGACGAGGCACTGGTTGAGCAGATTCTGCGGGCGGTGGTCTCGGCGGTGAATGTGCCGGTGACCTTGAAAACCCGCACGGGATGGTCGCCCGCTGAGCGCAACGCGTTGCGGATTGCGCGGATCGCCGAAGACGCCGGCATCGCGCTTCTGACCCTGCACGGCCGTACGCGCGCCTGCGCCTATCAGGGAGAGGCGGAGTACGACACCATCGCGGCGGTGAAAGCCGCGGTTTCTATTCCGGTGATCGCCAACGGCGATATCACCACGCCGGCCAAAGTCCGCGCGGTACTGGCCCATACCGGCGCCGACGGCGTGATGATTGGCCGCGCCGCCCAGGGTGATCCCTGGTTGTTCAATCGGGTGCGCCACTTCCTCAAAACGGGGCAAGAACTCCCGGGGCCAGCCTTGGCAGAAGTCCGCACCACGATGCGGGATCACGTGCAGGCGCTGCACGAGTTCTATGGGCAGACACTTGGCCTGCGGATTGCTCGAAAACACGTCGGCTGGTATGCACGCTGGTTCCCGCAAGGGCAAAGCCTGCGCGCCCTGTTCAATGCGATCGATAACGCCGAGGCCCAACTCGCGTTCCTCGATCGGGATATGCAACGACAACATGGAGAAGCGGCATGACTGCAAACGGCGTCGCCGATGCCTCTGATAAACCCGGGATGGATCCTGTACCAGAGGAGCATCGCCCCCTCTCCTTCCACGTGAAGGAGGCCTTGGAGCGCTACTTCACCGCGCTGAACGGCCACGCGCCTGGCGACCTCTATGAACTGGTGTTGACGGAAGTCGAACGCCCGTTGCTGACGGAAGTCATGCGGCGCACTCGCGGCAACATTTCAAAAGCCGCCCAATATCTGGGGCTGAACAGGGCAACCTTGCGCAAGAAACTGGAGAAGCACGGCATTCCCAGCTAGGCTCCCGGCCTCGTTTTGCCCCAGCTGGAAAGGTCCTCATGACGACGATCCGTCGCGCTCTGTTAAGTGTCTCCGACAAACAGGGCCTTGTTGCGTTCGCCCGCGCGCTCGCCGCGCATGGTGTTGAACTCCTTTCGACCGGCGGCTCGGCCGCCAGCCTACGCGACGCCGGCCTGCCGGTGACCGAGGTCTCCGCCCATACGGGTTTTCCCGAAATCATGGACGGCCGGGTTAAAACCCTGCATCCCAAAATTCATGGCGGCCTGCTAGGTCGCCGTGGGCAGGATGATGCGGTGATGCAGGCGCACGACATCGCTCCGATCGACCTGCTGGTGGTCAACCTCTATCCCTTTGCGCAGACCATCGCCAAGCCTGACTGCACGCTGGAAGACGCCATCGAGAACATCGATATCGGTGGCCCGGCGATGGTGCGGGCGGCCGCCAAGAATCACGCGCATGTGGCAGTGGTGGTGGATCCGGCGGACTACGCCGAGGTCGAAGCCGAACTCGCCGCCAGCGCTACCTTGTCGCTTTCGACCCGGTTTCGCCTCGCGGCCAAGGCCTATGCGCATACCGCCGATTACGACGCCGCCGTGGCGCGTTATCTCAGCGCGCAAATTCCGGCGGCGCCGGCCTATCCGGACACGCTCCGCCTGCGTTTCTCGAAGCTGCAGGATCTCCGCTACGGCGAGAACCCGCATCAAACCGCCGCGTTTTATGCCGAAGCCAGCGCGCCTGCCGGATCAATTGCCGCTGCTCGCCAGCTGCACGGCAAAGAACTCTCATTCAATAACATTGCCGATACCGACGCCGCGCTGATGTGCGTGTGGGCCTTCGACGCCCCGGCCTGTTGCATCGTCAAGCACGCCAACCCTTGCGGGGTGGCGGAAGCGGCGGACATTCGCGCGGCTTACGAATTCGCTTATCAAACCGACCCCACCTCGGCCTTTGGCGGCATCATCGCGTTCAATCGCGAGCTGGATGCGGCGACGGCGGAAGCCATCGTCAGCCGGCAGTTCGTGGAAGTGATCGTGGCCCCGGCGGTGAGCGCCGAAGCGCTGCAGATTTGTCAGCGCAAGAAAGACGTGCGCGTGCTGGTGGTTGGTGCGCCTGCCGCCGAGCAGACGATGCTCGACTACAAGCGCGTCACCGGCGGCTTGCTGGTGCAGGACCGCGACGCCATCGCATGCGCGATCACGGCCGCCGATCTGAAAATCGTGACGCGCCGACCACCGACCGCCGCCGAATTGCGCGACCTCATGTTTGCCTGGCGCGTGGTGAAATGCGTGAAGTCGAACGCCATCGTCTACGCCCGCGAGCAGCGCACCATCGGCGTGGGCGCCGGCCAGATGAGTCGCGTGTATTCGGCGCGCATCGCCGGCATCAAGGCGGCCGATGAAGGCCTTGAAGTCGCGGGCTCGGTGATGGCCTCGGACGCATTTTTCCCTTTCCGCGACGGTATCGATTCTGCCGCCGGCGTTGGCATTACTGCCGTGATTCAACCCGGCGGCTCGGTGCGCGATGCGGAAGTCATCGCCGCGGCTGACGAGGCCGGCATGGCAATGGTCTTCACCGGCATGCGCCACTTCCGCCACTAAATAAGGCCAGCAAACAATCCCCATGAAAGTACTCATCATCGGCAGCGGCGGACGTGAACATGCGCTGGCCTGGAAGTGCGCGCAGTCCACGCGCGTCAAACAAGTCTATGTGGCGCCCGGCAATGCGGGCACCGCCACCGAACCCAAAGTGAAAAACGTGCCGATTAGCGTGGATGACATCCCCGCACTGGTGAGCTTCGCGCAGCGACAGCAAATCGCGGTCACCATCGTGGGGCCCGAGGCGCCGCTGGTGGCTGGCATCGTGGACGCCTTCGAATTTGCCGAACTGAAATGCTTCGGGCCGCGCGCCAACGCGGCGATCCTGGAAGCCTCAAAAGCCTTCAGCAAAGACTTCTTCAAGCGTCACCAGATTCCCACCGCGCGCTATGAAAACTTCACCGACATCACCGCCGCCGAGGCCTATATCGTCGCGCACGAATTGCCCGTCGTGGTGAAGGCTTCCGGTCTCGCTGCCGGTAAGGGCGTGGTGATTGCGCACACCACCGAAGAAGCGTTGAGTGCTGCGCGCGAGATGCTAAGCGGCAACGCCTTCGGCGCGGCGGGTGCGGAAATCGTGGTGGAAGAATTCCTCGTCGGCGAGGAAGCCAGCTTCATCGTGATGACGGACGGCAAGGCAGCCTGGCCCTTCGCGCCCGCGCAGGATCACAAGGCCGCCTTCGATGGCGATAAAGGCCCCAACACCGGCGGCATGGGCGCGTATTCGCCCGCGCCGATCATCGACATGGCGCTGCGCGAGCGCGTGCTGAGTGAAGTGATTTATCCCACCTTGAAAGGCATGGCGGCCGAGGGCCGACCCTACGTGGGCTTCCTGTTCGCGGGGCTGATGATCACCACCGACGGCACGCCGAAGGTGCTGGAATACAACTGCCGCTTTGGCGATCCGGAAACCCAGCCGCTGATGGTGCGGCTCAAAACCGACCTCGCTGAGGCATGCCTCGCGATCCTCAGGGGTGAGACGCGTCGCCTGCGGCTGGATTTCGATCCGCGCGCGGCCGTTGGCGTGGTGCTGGCGGCCGGCGGCTATCCGGGCGAGTACGCCAAGGGCTCGCGCATTACGGGGCTGGAGCAGGACCTTCCTGATACCAAAGTCTTCCATGCCGGAACCGTGCTGACCGATGGCGAGTACTCCACCAACGGCGGCCGCGTGCTGTGCGTGGTGGGCTTGGGCAAATCGGTGCGCGGCGCGCAGGAGCGCGCTTACGCCCGCATCGCGCAAATCGATTGGGACGGGATGCAGTACCGGAAAGATATTGGCTATCGCGCGGTGGCGCGCGAGGCCGCCGCCAAATCTTGAGCCTTAACGGTGAGAATTTGAGGGGACGCCCATGCTGTTGACCAGCACCACCTTCGACATTCCGGGTCAGCACACGGTGAAAAGCCTCGGCATCGTGCGCGGCCTTACGGTGCGTACACGATCTTTCCCGGTGAGCTTTCTGGGCGCACTGCGTACCTTGTTCGGCGGGCGCGTGGAGATCTTCGCCGAGTTGTGTGAGCAGGCCCGTGAGGAATCCTTTCAGCTGATGATTGCCCACGCGCGTAGCCTCGGCGCCAACGCGGTGATTGGCGTGCGCTACGACACCGGCCCGATGGTCGGTGCTGCCGAAGTGCTGTGCTATGGCACGGCGGTGGTGGTGGAACGCGCCTCGCCCTGAGTAGCGTGTTTGAGATCAAGCGCAGGCGCGGCCGTTGGGGCTGAACGGGTCGGCACAGCATCAACTACCTCACCTTCGCTTCCGCCCTTCGACAAGCTCAGGGCGAACGGTGCTGCCAAGCCCGAGAGTTTGGGATCAGAGTAAGAATTCAGAGAGGCAGTCGGGGTCAGCCTGAGACCTACTAATTTTACTCTGACCCCCAAAATCCCTAAACCCCGTTCGGGCTGAGCTTGTCGAAGCCTGAGCGGGTGAGCACCGCGCCAAACAACCGAACCCCTGTTTGCCAACAAGCGCCGCTACCCGGGTCGCACGGGCTTCGGCTTGTCCGATGGAAGGGCGCGGTTTTGCGCAGCGATGACCGCGTCATGCCGCGCCATGTTCGTGACCGATCCTCTCGAGGCTCAAGACACGGGCGCGGCCCCGCGCCTTGTGTCTATACTCCGTGCACCTCGGAGCCGGGGTGAACCACCAACGGCGCATTCCTCTTATCTGATCCGGTTTAGGGAGCTAGCCATGCACGATCTGGTTATTCGCAACGCGCTCATCGTCGACGGGTCCGGCGCGCCTGCCGCCCATGGCGATGTGGCCATCAATGGCGAGCACATTGCGGCCGTCGGTGAAAAGCTCGGCGCCGGCAAGCGCGAAATCAACGCCGACGGTCTAATGCTCGCACCGGGTTGGGTGGATGTTCATACCCACTACGACGGTCAGGCCACCTGGGACCCCTACCTCACCCCTTCCTGCTGGCACGGCGTGACCACCGCGGTGATGGGCAACTGTGGCGTCGGCTTCGCGCCGGTCGCGCCGGACAAGCGCGATTGGCTCATCGGCTTGATGGAAGGCGTGGAAGATATTCCCGGCTCCGCGCTGGCCGAAGGCATCAAATGGGATTGGGAAAGTTTTCCGGAATATCTCGATGCGCTGGCCAAATCACCCCGCGCGCTGGATCTGGCCGCGCAGGTGCCCCATGGCGCGGTGCGCGCTTACGTGATGGGTGAACGTGGGGCGAACAATGAGCCGGCGAATGCCGACGAACGCGCAGCGATGGCGGCGATCGTCAAAGCCGGCATCGAAGCCGGCGCGGTCGGTTTCACCACTTCGCGCACCGTGCTCCATCGCTCGATTGACGGCGAAGTGGTGCCCGGCACCACCGCCGATGCGCTCGAACTCACCACCATTGCCAGGGCCATGGGCGAAGCCGGCGGCGCGGTGTTTGAAGTGGCGTCCGATCTCGCGCCCGAAGCGCTGGAACTCGCGTGGATGGACAGCGTGATTGATGAGTCCGGCTGCAAGGTGACCTACGCCTGCGTGCAGAACAACGAAGATCCGGCGCAGTGGCGTCGCCTGCTTGACCACGCCGCACGGCGCGGCGCCGGCATGTATCCGCAGGTCGCCATTCGCCCGCCCGGCGTGCTGATGTGCCTGGAAGGCACGCACCCGTTCAGCGGTCGTCCGAGCTATCGGGCGCTGGCGCATTTGCCGCTCGCCGCGCGGGTGGCCGAAATGCGCAAGCGCGAAGTGCGCGAGAAAATTCTGAGCGAAGCCGGCCCGCGCCCGGCACGGCTGCTGCGCCTGCTGTTCATGGAAGGCAAGGCGATGATGTCGACCATCGCCGACTACGACCGCGTGTATACCCTGGGCAATCCGCCGGAATACGAGCCCGGCCCGGAGCGCAGCATGCGCGCTATCGGCGCCCGCGCGGGCGTGTCCGCCGAGGCCGCCGCCTACGACCATCTGCTGAGCGATGAAGGCAAGGCGTTTCTTTACGCGCCGCTTTTCAACTACGCCGCCGGCCATTACGACGACGCGCGCACGATGATGCTTCACCCCAACACGGTGCTTGGCATCAGCGACGGCGGCGCCCACTGCGGGATGATTTGCGACGCCAGCGCACCTACCTACCTGCTCGCACATTTCGTGCGCGACCGTTCGCGGGGACCGCGCATTGGCCTTGAGCACGCGGTGCATCTGCAGACGCGGCGCACCGCCGAGCTATACGGCTTGCGCGACCGCGGGCTGATTGCGCCGGGTCTGCGGGCGGATCTCAATCTCATTGACTTCAACGCGCTCGCGCTGCCGCTGCCGGCCATGGTCTACGACCTGCCCGCGAACGGTCAGCGCCTGATTCAACGCGCTCACGGCTATCACAGCACCGTGTTGCGCGGGCAGGTCACGTTTGAAGACGGCGTTGCCACCGGCGCTTTGCCGGGGCAACTGGTGCGCGGCCAACAGCGCGCTCGCTAATTGACGACAACAACCAACGACGGGGAGACCAAGCACATGAGCACCAGCGATCTGGAAGCGCGCATCACGCGCCTGGAAGACATCGAAGCCATCAAGCAACTGAAGGCGCGTTACGCCCAAATCTGCGACGACATGCACAACCCTGATCGCGTGTGTTCGGTGTTTGCCGAAGACGGGATCTGGGAAAGCGCCGACTTTGGTCTGGCGAAAGGACACGCCGAAATCCGCGCCCTGTTCGCGAATTTTCAGAAAATGTTCAGCTTCTCTCAGCACAATATGATGAACCCGATCATCACCGTGAACGGCAATCACGCGACCGGCGTGTGGTACATCATGGGTCCCTGGACCTACACCGAAACGGGTGAGGAAAAGTGGTTCGCGCTGCGCTACGACGACGACTACGTGAAGCAGAACGGCGAGTGGAAGTACTCGCATCTGCGCGTAGCGATGCGCATGGTGGCCGATCGGCATTCCACGCCTACCGCCTGACCCGCGGTAAGCGCACCGGCGGACCTACCGCCCGCCGGTGCCTTTGCGGTCAAGGAGTGACCTATGCGCTTTCTGCTCGCGTTTTTGCTTTCCCTCTTGCTGGCCGGCCCAGCCCACGCCTACGGCACCGACCGCGACGCCGATAACGACGGTCAATGGGATCTCGACCGCGGCGGTACGGACCGCGATATCGACAACGACGGTCAGTGGGATCTCGACAAGGGCGGCACCGATCGGGACCTCGACAACGATGGCCAGTGGGATCTCGACAAAGGCGGCACCGATCGGGATCTGGATAACGATGGCCAGTGGGATCTCGACAAGGGCGGTACGGATCGGGATACCGATAACGACGGCCAGTGGGACGCCAACAAGGGCGGCACCGATCGCGATCTCGACAACGATGGCCAGTGGGATGCCGACTGAGCTTGAGGCCCACGGGGGCGATGACCGGGCCGGTGGCTCATTCGCGGCCTGCAGGCCGCTTCCAGCAATGGATTGCCGCTCACCTCACGGTGAGAGCGGCCTTAGGGCCGCAATGAAGTTTGTCGGACGCTGATGCATGGCTATCGCGCCGATGTCTGCGCCTTTGATTCACCGCTTGGCAACGCGTGCGGACCTTCCCGAGCTCGAAGCCTTGATGGGCGCCGCCATTCGCGGCCTGCTAGGGCCTGTGCTGGACGCGGCGCAGCTTGAAGCCTCGTTCGAGATCATGGGGGTGGACAGCGGGCTTATCGACGACGGCACCTATTTCGCGGTGACGCATCCCGACGGGCGACTGATTGGCTGCGGCGGCTGGAGCGCACGGGCCACGCTGTTTGGCGGCGACCACAGCGCGGGGCGCGACGCCAGCCTGCTTGATCCGGCAACGGCGTCTGCCCGCATTCGCGCCATGTATACCCACCCGGAATTTGCCCGCCGGGGTATCGGGCGCAGGATCCTCGCCCTGTGTGAGGATGCCGCCCGCACTGCGGGCTTCAAGCGCGCGGCTTTAGTGGCGACTGTGGCCGGCGAGCCGCTGTACCGCGCCGCCGGTTACCAGCTCGACCGCAGGATTGCGGTCCCCACCGCGCGCGGCACGACCGTGCCCTGTGCAGAAATGAGCAAAGTGCTCTAGGCCGCCATGCCCCTTAGGGCGCCTCCCCGTGCCGCAGGGAGCACGGTATCTTGCAGCGCTGCCCTAGAACCCGAATTGCGCGGCGACCTGAAAATGCACGCCCCTGTCCTGCAGATCGGGCTCGGTTTCAGGAACCCGGCGGCGCAAGGCACCCCAATAGATTTCGGCGCGAATGCGCGGATTAATGTCATAGCGGAGCCCCGGCCCCAGCGCGGCCAGCGTCGGAGAGGTTTTGACCCCTGGCCGGTCGCTCCAACCTTCCCCGGCGTCGAGAAAGGCAACCAGCAGAATTTGGCCGTCCTCGGGCCCGGTGCCCGGGAAGGCAAGGCGCCACAGGGGCAGGCGATATTCCAGCGACGCCGACCAGCCGCTGTCGCTCACCACCCGCGCGCGCCGATAGCCGCGTACCGTTCCCACACCGCCCAGCGCGTAACGTTCCAGTGAGACCAAGGGCTCGCTGGCGAGCTGCAGGTCGGCGCGGGCGAAGAATTGTCCGGCACGGGGGCCAAACACATGCAGCCACTGACCCAGAAGTTGAACGCTGGTGAATCGCGCATCCGGAATGTCATCAGGGTGCTCGGTGCCGCCAATCCCTACGCTCACCCCAGCGCGTAGCGCGAGCACGTCGCCCGGCTGTGCCTCGGTCCACTGCACACCAAGTCTTAGCGCGTCGACATCTACCCGTCCGTCGTCCGCTTCGGCACTGAAGGAATAGGGTTTGCCGAGGAGATAGCTCTGGCTGTCCCGGTGGCTGAAGCGCGCGCTCAGCGCGATCTGGCGGTTGGCGCTGCGGATCAGCGGCTGATTGAGGCCCAGCTCAAAGGCGTTGGACTCCGTCTCGGCGCCCAGCACCACAAACTGTTCTTCGACCAGGGTTGAATCGTAACGGGCGTAACGCGCGGAGAGTTCGGTGCCGCCGGCGTTGAGCGGTAGCCGCCAGCGGAGGTCCCAGTCGCCGAGTCCGTCGGCGTGCCCGCTGGAGAGATCCAGCGTATCGCCTCGCCCTAGCAGATTGCGCGCGCCGGCCTCCACTACCCCATGAATACCGCCGACGCTTGGCGAGCGATCGTTCCCTACGCGCATCCCCACGCTGTATTGCGGGCCTTCGGTCAGGCTGAGTTTCAAGCGTTGGCGGTCGCGGGCACTGCCAGGCAGAAACTCGGCCTTGAGGTCATCGACCAGGCGTTCGCGGAGCAAGAGCCGCAGATTGTCGTTCAGTCGATTGACGTTGAGCGGCTTATCAAGACCCCGGCCGACACGGGCCCGCAGATAATCGGCATTCAGATGCGCGTTGCCGCTGAGGATGATTTCCTCAAGGCTGGCTTCAATCATTTCGATGCGCAGAACGCCTGTGTCCAGCCGCTGGTCGGGTAGCCGCGCGCGGGAGCTGCGAAAGCCTTGTGCGGCGTAGAGCGCGTCCAGCGCTTGCCGGAGACGCTGCAGGTCCTCATCGCCAAGCTCGCGATTGAGATAATCGGCGGTGACCTTGTCGATGCTTGGTGAGGCTATCGCGCGATTACCGGAAACGGTGATGCGCGAGAAGCGGACACCCTCTGCGTGGGCGCTGAGGGTGAGCCCGAGCGAAAGCAGCAGGCAAAGCCCGGGACGTGCGAAGGTTGGCAAGACAGATTAAGGCCGCGCAGCAGGGTGCTGCTGCGCGTAATAACGAATGACAGGGCGTGCGTTAGCGCGCGATGAGGTGACCGTCGCGGATCATCGGACCGCCGGTCGGCGTAGCGTCGTTGGTGTCGACCTTGGCTTCCACGGTCGCGGGGACCGCGAAGGTATCGGGCATCTCGCTCGCCGCCGCCGCCTGATCTGCCACTGCGGCATCAAGGGAGGCGCTGGCCGCTTCGATGCTCGCGTCCGGCACGAGGCTGGTCGGGATTTCCGGCACATTGCCAACCACGCCCGGCGCGGCGCTGTAGGCGATGAAGTCATTGTCGGTGTCGACCTTGTCGAGGGTGCGTTCGTTCGGCTGCGGCATGTCTGGCCGCGTCATCGTGACTTCTACCACCTCGGCCGGCAGTTCGGCGGTCCTTGGCTCAACGGCCACCGGGTCGGTGATGACGACCGGGGATGGCGTCTCGTCGGCCAGCGGTACTTCTACCACCTCGGCCGGCAGTTCGGCGGTCGTTGGCTCAACGGCCACCGGGTCGGTGATGACGACCGGGGATGGTGTCTCGTCGGCCGGCAGTTCGGCGGTCGGCGGCACGGGTGCGGTTTCCTCAACGGCCGGCGATGTCGGCGGCAGGACGTCATCGGCTTGAGCGAGGGCGCTTAGGCCGAGCAAACAAACGCCGCAGGTGGTAAGCATGAGCATGCGAGTCTTCATGGGCGCGATCCTGTGTTGGTTGGGCGGTGTGATTCTTAGAAATGGTAAGCCTTGAGCAGGCTGCGGCGCCAGCGGAAAGATTTTGGGGCGTCAAGCGCGCGATTCGGGCGCTCCGGCTGCCTTGTCCAATGCCGCTTGGGCGGCCTTGGTGAAGTTCAGAATTTCGCGAAGCAACGGATGTGTTTCTGCACTCACGAGCGCCCTGATCTGACGATGGGCGACGTCAACCCTAATGAGCTATCGCGAACCCAATTACAGCTGGACAAGAGCGCAAAATAAAATCGGGCATTTGGCGGGCAGCAGAATGACTACCATCCGCACGACAAACAACCTGAACCTCAGCGAGCTGGACGTCTGTCATTTCTTAATTGGTGTGGGTTATTCGTTTTAGATTCGGAGAAAACGGGTCACCAGACCAATCGCCCTTTTGAGCGCGCGTCTTCGTCCTGCGCAACACGAGGGCAGGTCAAAACGCGAACTGTCTTTCGTGCATCTGAACGGCGAGCGTTCAGTAAACGGGTGCGGGGCCGTTGCCGGCGTCTACGCTCTCCCGGCGTCTCGCCGCAAGCGCCCGCGCGTGGTGCCTGTCTCGTTGCAGTCCAGTTGCGCAGCTGATTTCCCGGGCGTGGCGGGAAACCCGTGGCGCCTAGCGCCGGTCGTTCCTGCGACCGGCGGTATCGCCGACCCAGGCCAGCGCCAGGGCCAGGGCCAGCAACGCCGCAAGGGGCATTGCCGGCACCTTGCGCGTCGCCACAGCGTTGGTACTCGTGACGACGGTGTACGTAAAGTCGTAGGTGACGACACTCGAGAGTTCCTGGAGCCACACGGTGTAGGTGCCTGGGCCAATCGGGTTGCTCAAGCCGGTGCCGTCGAAGTAGGGGCCAGCGGCCAGCGTCGGCAGGATTTCACCCGGTCCCGAGATCAGGGTGTTCGACAAGTGGGTTGCCGCGCTCGAGAGGTTAATCGACGTACCGGGGCCAATGGCGTAGAAGGATGCGCCACCGGGTCCGAACACGCGCACATTGATCGACGTGACCGTCTGATTGGGAGCAAGCGTGAAGGTGAAGAAGTCACGGTCCACGGGAATGCCGTCGCCCGCGTCCCCGCCCATGGTGCCTTTAACCACGTTAACGCCGGTGGTGAAGGCAATGGGCGTGGGCGCCGTGTTGAGACTGGACAGGTCACCATCAACCGCCTCATCCCAGGCAAACGCTTCTGCCTGCATCGCGAAAGCAAAAAGGCATGCCGCAAGTCTCTGCCAATGCGTCAGGGTCATATCCGCGGCTCCTTTAGCCTTGCTTGCACGGGTTTGTAAGCGTTGGCGTTACCACCACTGGAAATATCCCACTGAACTACCGCGGCTTCTGCATTAATCGGTGCCAGCAATGTCCCACCCATTCCCATCACAGTCAGCGCCGTAGCCGCTACTGATTTCGTCGTTTTTTTCATGTTTGAAATCCCTTTTGCCTGAGCGGCAACCCTGGAGCGCAAAGGAATTAGCGGCAAGCGAAATCGCAGACGGAAAACGGCTTCGCTATTCGACCGGCCGTGGCCAGTCTGACACGCCGACTTGGCGAGTTCAGATTCTGAACACCAGATTTCCAGAGAAATTTTTTGGGGCGGGACGGGGAGGGTGTCCCAATATCGTGATGCTTGTGACCAAACTACCCTGGTGACGCCTGTGTAGCCTGGCGGCCGAGACACCTGCCAGTTTTCAGCAAGCCGAAACCGCACGATGAGGGACACGTCTCGCGGCTCTTCCCGGTGGCTGGATGCTTTTCGATCTAAGCCTGCGAACCGACCCGGCAAATCCGATCTAATGGGGGAGAATCCTGAGGCAAGGTTTTCGTACCAGTTTCGTACGAGCGGTCGGCGGCCCTGCTGGGCATTTATCGAATATCGATTTCAAAAAAATTGTTGGCGCGCTCGGCGGGATTCGAACCCACGACCCCTGCCTTCGGAGGGCAGTACTCTATCCAGCTGAGCTACGAGCGCGAAGCGGGACGGTATCGTAGCCAAAAAGACCCGGCCGGCATACCGCGACGTGCACCTTCAAGGTTGCTGAGAGCCGCTCGCTGGCGTGGCTGAATCAGCCACCTGCGGGATCGCGCGGAAGCCCACCACCTTGCCGCGCCAGTAAGGATCAAACTTGCTCCGGCGCGTGCCGTGGCCGGTTTCGGCGTGAAAAAACCCGTGGTGGCTGTCAACGATGCCCACGTGTTTGAGGTCATCGAAAAAGACTAGCTGGCCGAACGCATACTGGTTCGCCGAGCCATCCTCAATTTTTGGCATGGCGAAATAATATTTGCGCGCCGTTGACCGTTTGATGAAAACCCCGGCGTCGGTCATCACGCGCCAGACAAAACCGGAGCAGTCGTAGGACTTGTTGCCGGTCGACCCCATCACGTACGGGCGACCCAGATTCTTGGCGATGGCCTGCTCCAGGGGTAAGGCCGCCGACCCGCTCGCCGGCAGCACCTCGTCCGCGCCCGTCGCACTGTGCGCCAGCGCCAGACACCACAGCGCAATGGCGAGGCGCTTCATTTCACCGCGCTTCCCAGCAACAGCCCAAGCCCGATAAACAGCCCGGCCAGAAAAATCGCGACAGCCCGATTGTCGTTCCGCAGATGCTCTTCAAAGCTCAACGTTGGCGTGAGCCAATCGAACAGCTTGTAAGCGATGACAAAGCCGACTACGCCGGTCAGCAGCGAGATCAGGATCGAGAGCAGGTAGTTGCCGAGTTCCATGCGTGGGCTCCGAATCAGGGGTGAGTTGGCGGGCTTCAATCTACAAAGCCGCTCGCTTGGCAGCAACAGGGCGGTGAGCTCAGGTCGTCAACTTGCGATAGATATCCGCCACCTTCCAGGGCAGTTTGGCCACCTCATCGACCACCGTGAAATTCGACGCGCCGTACATGTGCGGCAGGTAGCTCTGCGCTTCGCGGTCGATGGTGATGCAGAACGGGTGAATGCCGCTGCGCTTGATTTCGAGCAGCGCGTGGCGCGTGTCTTCGATGCCGTAGCGGCCCCGATAGCTGCCGTAGTCTTCGGGCTTGCCGTCAGACAGCGTAATCAGGAGCCGGGTGCGCGCCGGCACATCGCTCAATAATTTGCCGAGATGGCGTACTGCGACACCCATGCGGGTGTAGGCCTTGGGGCCGATGCCGCAGATGCGTCGTTCGACGCCGGCGCTGTAGGGCTCGTTGAAAGTCTTCACGCGATAAATCTCGCAGCGCTTGTTGGTGCGGCCGGAGAAGCCGTAAATCGCGTAGCTGTCGCCGAGCACCTGCAGGGCTTCGCACAGCAGGATGAGCGATTCGCGCTCGGCCTCGTTAATCCAGCCCTTGGTGGAACCGCTCATGTCGACCATGAACATCACCGCCACATTGCGCCCGGCCTTGCGGAAGTGGGTGTACAGACGGTCGGACATTTCCCGCCCCTGCAGGCGATCGACGTGGGCTTCTACCAGCGCGTCGAGATCGAGTTCGTCGCCGTGCACCTGCCGCCGCTGGCGCTGCGCTTCGGAGAGAATGGCTTCGAAAATGCGCTGGATGGATTTGGCGAGCCCGCGATATTTCACGCGCGTTTTCTCGGCAAAACCCGGATCGCCTTCGGGCACGTCCTGCTCGGTCAGCGCGCAGAAGGCGTCGCGAAATCTGGCGCGGGCGTAATCCCATTCCGGATATAGCCAGAGCTTGCCGGCCGGGCTCGGCAGATCTTTCAGATGGCCTTCGCCGCCCGCGCCCGATTCGTCGAGCGGATAAGCACCGCTGCCGCCGGCGGGCGTAAGGTAGTCCTCCGCCATCTCGCCCATGTCCTGCATGATGGAATCGAGCAGGTCCTGCAGTTCGGCGGACATCGGCACCGCCTGCCCGTCGTAACGGAGTTCGTATTCGGGCTGGGTCGCACCGGCTTGCCCGTTTTGCGCGATCGAAAAACGGTTCGCCGCCTGGGTGCCTTCGGCCGCTTCGCTGCCGTCCTCGGTGGGCTGTTGCTCGTGTTCCGGCTGGAGCGCGGACAGCGCCTGCTGCAGGGCTTCCTTCTCGCGCGGCACGCGCTTGAACAGGGCCTCGCGCACTTTCTGCGGAAACATCTCGCCCTGCCAGCGGCGCGCAGCGGGCAAAGGCACCTGACTGAAATCGGCGACCAGCGCGAGGCTGTCGCGCGCGCTGGCCTCGGGCGCGGCGAGCGCGGCGGCGGCGGCGGTGAACGCGGCCCAGCTGGCGGCGTGCGCGTCATCCACATAGGCCACGGCTTCCATTTCGCGCGCGAGCCCGGGCAGCTCCCGCGCAATCGCGGCCATCAGCCGCACGCCTTCGAGGCACTGATACACCGGCCAAGTCACTGCCGCATCCAGCTGGCGAATGGCTTCTTCCAGCGCCCGATAGCGCCAGGTGCCGTAGCGGTTTTGCGCCCACAAATACACCGCCGTGCTTTTCATCAGGCGTGCGTTGGCGGCGCGATCGGCCAGCACATTGAGCGCGGTGGGCAGGAAGATTTTTTCGGTATCCGTCCAGGCCTGTTGGTCGTTGGTGATGTTCAGCGTGCGGCCGCCGAGGGCGCGGACGAAATGGCGCAAGAAGCCGGCGATTTGTTCGAGCTTGCAGGCGGTGCGATTGCGCTCGTGGGCTTCGATCCAGGGGTCGAGTTTGTCGAAGACTTCGATCGCAAACCCCAGCCCGCGATTGTCGAAGACGTCCATGGCCTTGATGATCCAGTCTTCCACCGCCGCCTGATCGAGCGCGCGAAACGCCGCTGGCACCTGTCCCAGAAAATGCGCGGTGAGTTCGGTGTTCGACAGCGCGATCACTTCTGCCCAATGCAGGATGAAATCCTGCGCTTCGCGCTCAAGCTCGGCGATCTCGCCCACCACTTCCTGCATGCGGGGCATGCGGATGAGCGCCGCGCCGGCGATTTTCTCCAGATCCTTCTGTACCCGGATGAGGTTGAAGAAATTCTGGCGCGGTGCGTCCGCCATGAGGGAAGAGCCGGCGTGGGCCTGGCTCAGAACACCGCGCTGGCGAGTTCGTGAATGGTTTGCAGCAGCTCCGGATCGTCGGTCAGCGCATGGGCCACGGCCGTATCACAGGCCACCGCCGGCGCCACGCCCGCCTGCACCAGTTTGCCGGCGTTGACCAGCAGCCGCGTGCTTGCGCCCTCTTCCAGCCCCGCGCCCTTCAGATTGCGGGTGTGGGCGCCAAACTTCACCAGCCGCGCGGCCATTGCCGGGGCCACGCCGCTTTCGCTTTCAACGATGCGCTGTTCGAGCGCCGCCTCGGGATAGGCGAACTCCAGCGCCACAAAGCGCTGCCGCGTGCTTTGCTTCAAATCCTTGAGCACGCTCTGGTAGCCGGGGTTGTAGGAGATCACCAGCGAAAACTCGGGCGGCACCACCAGCACCTCACCGAGTTTGTCGATGGGCAGGATGCGACGGTCGTCGCACAGGGGATGAATCACCACGGTGGTGTCTTTGCGCGCTTCCACCACTTCATCGAGATAACAGATCGCGCCCATGCGCACGGCCTGAGCGAGTGGGCCGTCTACCCACTGCGTCTCGCCGCCTTTCACCAGATAGCGACCCACCAAATCGGCGGCGGTGAGGTCGTCGTGGCAGGCCACGGTGATCAGCGGGCGCTGAAGTTTCCAGGCCATGTGGTGGACGAAGCGCGTTTTGCCGCAGCCGGTCGGACCCTTGAGCAGCAGCGGCAGCTGATTGCGATAGGCTGCGGCGAACACTTCACGTTCGTTGCCCAGAGCCTCGTAGTAGGGCTCGTCCTGAATCATGCGCGCGGTAGCGCCGGTGGCTTGCGACAAGGGGAGCCTCGCGATGGGAATCCGTAACGGTTGCATGGAGCCCGGGCAGCGCGCGGGGTGCTAGGCATTGGAAACGATTGCCGCGGTACTGGGCAAGAGGTGCCGCTGGCTGCGACTTCTTCGCCTAGTGCGGTGCTGCAAAATGGCTATAATGCGACCGGCCCCGCAGGGCACGGTGCTTCCTTACAACAATGCTTTTTCGCCGCAATCGGCGACGTGAGAATTCAGCATGGACAATCATCAAAGTAACGCCGCAGAGGACGCCGTATTCGTCCGCAACTTCGCCATGGTCCTCGCGTTTTTGGCGGTGGTCGGCATTGTCGTATACCTGCTGGCGAGCCACGTAAACGAAGGCTTTCGCGCCACACAGGACGACCCCGTCGCCAGCGTCCCGTCCCGCGTTGCCCCGGTCGGTCAATTGAATACTTCGGGCGCCCCGATCACCGTGGCGTCTACCGCCCCGGCCCCCGCCGCTTCATCTGCCGCCGCGCCGGTCGCCTCCGGTCCCGGTGAAGCCGCCTACAATAAAGTCTGCTTTGCCTGCCACGCGCAGGGCATCGCCGGTGCGCCGAAATTTGGCGACGCTGAAGTCTGGGGCGCACGCATCGCTCAGGGCGTCGACACCCTGCATCAACATGCGATCGTCGGCTATCAGGGCAAGAACGGTGTCATGCCCGCCAAGGGCGGCGCTGCCGATCTCTCCGACGAAGATGTGAAGGCCGCCGTCGATTTCATGGTGAAGGCCGCGCAGGGTGGCACCAAGCCGGCTGTTGCTGCTGCCCCCGCCGCGCCTGCCGCCGCTGCCGCCGCGCCGCCGGTGGCCGATGCGGGCACCAAGGGCAAGGAAATCTACGATCAAGCCTGTTTTGCCTGCCACGCCGTTGGGGTTGCCGGGGCGCCCAAATTCGGCGACAAGGAAGCCTGGGCACCGCGTATTGCCCAAGGTGCAGACACCCTGCACAACCACGCGATCAACGGTTACAACGGCAAGGCTGGCATGATGCCGCCGAAGGGTGGTCGCCCGGATCTGGCAGACGACGACGTTAAAGCCGCCGTGGACTACATGGTCTCGCAGTCAAAGTAGAGACCTGCCACTCGGGCGAACGAAGGGGACCTCAAGGTCCCCTTTTTTATGGGCGGGTCTAGCAGGCGGTGAGGCCGGCGTAGGCCGCGACCAGCCACTTCGCGCCGCTCTCGGCAAAATTGACCTGCACCCGGGTGTGGGCGCCGCGCCCTTCCATATGCAGCACCACGCCTTCGCCGAAGGTTCGGTGCATCACGCGCTGACCGAGCTTGAGCCCGTAGCCGCCGTTGTCTTCTTCCACCCTGAACGATGAATGCGCGCCGCTGTTGCCGCCGCCCATCCGCACTTCCTGCATCAACTCGGCCGGGACCTCGCGCAAGAAGCGCGAAGGTCGCGGCATGTAGTCGCTGCCGTGCATCCGGCGCGATTCAGCGTAGGACAGCGTGAGCAGCCGCATCGCGCGGGTGATGCCCACGTAGCAAAGGCGCCGCTCTTCTTCCATCTGGCGCGGGTCTTCCAGCGAGCGCTGGTGTGGAAAGAGCCCCTCTTCCATGCCCACCAGCATCACGTTGGCGAATTCGAGCCCCTTGGCCGAATGCAGGGTCATCAACTGCACGCTGTCTTCAAACTTGCTGGCCTGACCCTCGCCCGCTTCCAGCGCGGCGTGACTCAGAAAAGCTGAAATGATGGGCAGTTCGGTGTCTTCTTCAGAGGGCGTGAAGTCGCCGGCGGCGCTGACGAGTTCTTCCAGGTTTTCGATGCGGTCCGGCCCGCGGCCGTCCTTGTCCTTGCGGTAGTGATCGATAAGCCCGCTGTGGGCGACGGTTTTTTCGATCACGCTGCCGAGCGCGCGACCTTCGATCTCGCGCGCGAGGTCTTCGATGAGATTGAGGAACTGGCCCAGCGCGCCAGCGGCGCGGGCCGGCAGTTCGCGATTGCCGATCAGTCGCTGCGAGGCTTCCCACAGGCTGATGCGCTCGAGGCGCGCGGTATGGCGGAGGTCTTCCAGGGTTTTATTGCCGATGCCGCGCGTGGGCAGATTCACCACCCGCTCGAAGGCGGCATCGTCGCCGCGATGGTTCGCAAGCCGCAAGTAAGCCAGCGCGTCGCGAATTTCCGCGCGCTCGTAAAACCGGAAGCCGCCGTGCACGCGGTAGGGCATATCTGATTTGCGGAGCGCGTCTTCCAGCACGCGCGACTGGGCGGAGGTGCGGTAAAGAATCGCCGATTCATCGTAACGACCGCCCTGCGCGTGCCAATCGCGCAGGCGCTCCACGCAGTAGCGGGCTTCTTCCAGATCGTTGAATGCCGCGTAGAGCCGAATGGGTTCGCCGCGCGCGCCGTCGGTCCACAGCTTCTTGCCGAGGCGCGCGGTGTTATTGGCGATGAGCGCGTTGGCGGCGTCCAGAATGCCGCCGGTGGAGCGATAGTTTTGCTCCAGGCGCACTATCTCGTGCTTTGGATAATCCTTGCGAAAGCGCTGCATGTTCTCCACCTGCGCGCCACGCCAGCTGTAAATCGACTGGTCGTCGTCACCCACCGCAAACACATTGGCATGGTCGCCGGCCAGCAGCCGCAGCCAGGCGTACTGAATGGCGTTGGTGTCCTGGAATTCATCCACCAGCACCTGATGAAAGCGCTCGTGGTAATGGGTGAGCAGGCCGGGGGTATCCCGCAGGGTTTCGTAGGCGCGCAGCAGCAGCTCGGCAAAATCCACCAGCCCGCTTTGCTGGCAGGCGGCTTCGTATTCTTTGTAAATCTCGACCATCGTCGAGAGCATGGGATCGCCGGCGGTATCGATATGCGCCGGCCGGTCGCCTTCGTCCTTGCGCCCGTTGATGAACCACTGGGCTTCCTTGGGCGGCCACTGGGCGTCGTCGAGCCCCATGGCGCGGATCACGCGCTTGACCAACTTCTGCTGGTCGTCGCTGTCCATGATGGTGAACTGCTCCGGTAGCCGCGCTTCGCGCCAGTGGGCACGGAGCAGCCGATGCGCGATGCTGTGGAAGGTGCCTACCCACATGCCGGTGGCGGGCCGGTCGAGCAGCATCTCGATGCGCCCGCGCATCTCGGCCGCCGCCTTGTTCGTAAAGGTGACGGCCAGAATGCCGGAAGGCGCGGCGAGCCCCGTTTCCAGACACCAGGCGATGCGGTGCACGAGCACGCGGGTTTTGCCACTGCCGGCCCCGGCCAGCACCAGCGTTTGAGGGGCGTGGCTGCTGACGGCCGCGCGTTGGGCCGCATTAAGCGGGCCGAGGAGCTCTTGTTCTCGCATGGCCGGATTCTACGAGGCCACAGCGACCCTCGCCATGAGCGCAGTGCCGCAGCGGCTTCGGCTACAATCAAACCCACACTCCGGAGCCCTCGCGCGCATGGAACAACCGCTTATCTCTCACGACCAGGCCCTGCTGGTTGCCGATCACGCCATCAACGAAGCGCGTCGCGCCGGTGCCGCCGCTGCGGTGGCCGTTAGCGCCGGCAGCGGACTGTCGATCGCGGTCCGCAACGGCGAAGTTGAAGTGCTCGAACAGCAGCGCGACAAATCGCTCGGCATCACGGTGTATCTGGGGCAGCGCAAAGGCAGCGCGACCACCACCGACTTTTCAACCGGCGCGGTGGCTGACACCGTGGCCGCCGCCGTCCAGATCGCCCGCGCGGCCGAGGCCGACCCTTACGCCGGCCTCATCGACCCCGCGATGCTGGCGCTGGAATATCCCGATCTGGACCTTGACCATCCCTGGGCGCTCAGCGCCGAGGAGGGCATCGCGCTGGCGTTGGAAGCCGAAGCCGCGGCGCGCGAAGGCGGCGCTGAAATCCAGCAGGTCGATGAGGCCGCCGTCAGCCGCTATCAGGGCCTGCGCGCCTACGCCGACAGTCAGGGCTTTCGCGGCGCTTATCGGGCGACCCGGCACGGTCTCAGCTGCACCGTGGTCGGCGCACGCGACGGCGCGATGCAGCGCGGCTACTGGTTTACCAGCGCCCGCCGGGCGGCAGATCTGGAGTCGCCCGCGAGCATTGGCCGCCGCGCCGCCGAGCGCACGCTGGCCAAACTCGGCGCGCGCCGCCTCAGCACCCGCAAGGCGCCGGTGTTGTTCGAGAATCGCATTGCGACCGGCCTCATTGGCCACCTGCTCTCCGCGGTGTCGGGTGGCAATCTGTATCGCGAGGCGAGCTTTCTGCGCGGTGCCGCCGGCACCCCAATCTTCCCGTCCTTCCTCAGCATTGATGAACAGCCGCACCGGCCTCGTGGTCTGGGTAGCGCGCCGTTCGACAGTGAGGGCGCGCGGACGCTGGCGCGCCCGCTGGTCGCCGCCGGCGTGTTGAACGGCTATTTGCTCGACGGCTACTCGGCCCGTCGGCTTGGACTGCCGCCCACCGGCCATGCGGGGGGCGCCCACAATCTGGTGGTGAGCGATCAGGGCGCGGACTTCGCCGCCTTGCTGCGGCAGATGTACACCGGCCTGCTGGTCACCGACCTTATGGGCTTCGGGGTCAATCTCCTGACCGGCGACTACTCGCGCGGCGCCAGCGGCTTTTGGGTGGAGCGCGGCGAGCTGGCCTACCCGGTGGAGGAGATCACCATTGCCGGCAATCTGCGCGAAATGTTCGCCGGGCTGGTGGCAAGCGGCAGCGATCTGGAGCGACGCGGTAGCGTGCACTGTGGTTCGCTGTTGTTGCCCGAAATGACCATTGCCGGCGAGTAAGCACTAACCC
Organism: Klebsiella pneumoniae; assembly: GCA_945876945.1. GTDB lineage: Bacteria > Pseudomonadota > Gammaproteobacteria. Next base: position 45,005 of record CAMCQE010000001.1, on the reverse strand, counting down.
GCAGCGTGGTTCGATTCAACCTCTGGTGATAGGAGTGTGGCCGCATGTCTGCATTGGAACCCCTCTCTGCCGCCGCGGCGCGGACTCAGCTTGAAGGCGTCGTCGACGCCGCCAGCACCATCCTGCTCGGCAAGCGCGAGGTGCTGCGACTGGCGGTGACCTGTCTGGTCGCCGGCGGTCATCTGCTACTGGAAGATCTGCCGGGGGTGGGCAAAACCACGCTCGCCCATGCGCTGGCCCGCTTGCTCGGGCTGTCCTGTCAGCGGCTGCAATGCACCAGCGACCTGCTGCCGGCGGACGTCATCGGGGTGTCGGTCTACGACCGGAACGACGGCAGTTTCCGCTTTCATCAGGGGCCGGTGTTTACCCAGGTCTTGCTGGCAGATGAGATCAATCGCGCCACGCCACGTGCGCAGAGCGCGCTGCTGGAAGCGATGGAAGAGCGGCAGGTCACGGTGGAAGGCCGGGCGCTCGCGCTGCCGGTGCCGTTCTTTGTGATCGCCACGCAAAACCCTACCGAGCAAGTAGGCACTTACCCGCTGCCGGAATCGCAGCTCGATCGCTTCCTTATGCGGCTGTCCCTCGGTTACCCCGATCGCAGCGCCGAACGCGAGCTGCTGCGCGGCAGCGACCGGCGCGGCCTGCTCGCGACGCTTAAGCCCTTGCTCGATACCGCTACGCTGCAGCGCCTGCAGGCGAGCGTGGACACCGTGCATCTCGCTGACCCCTGGCTCGACTATCTGCAAAACCTGCTGGCTCGCTCGCGCGAAATGCCGGCGCTGGCGCACGGCTTGTCGCCGCGTGCGGGCTTGGCCTTGCTTAGGGCCGCTCGCGCCTGGGCCTTGTTGAACGGTCGGGGCCACGCGCTGCCGGAAGACCTGAAGGCCGTGCTGCCCGCCGTGATAACCCATCGCCTGAGTTTGCGCGGCGACGGCCAATCGCCGACCGCCGTGGTCGAGGCCTTGCTCAGCGGCGTGCCGGTTCCCTGAGTCCGGCCGTCCCGCCGATGGACATCCTCGACCGGCGACGCGTTTACATCGTGCCCACCCGCCCCGGCTTCGCGCTGTTCGGAGTCATTGGGCTGATTCTCATCGGCGCCACCAACTACGACAACGCGCTGGCCTACATCCTCAGCTTTCTGCTGCTGGGCCTGATGTTCTCGGCAATGCTCAGGACCTGGCGCAACCTCAAGGGCATCGCGCTTGACACGGAAGATGCGGCGCCGGTTCATGCGGGCATGCCGGCGCGCTTCGAACTTTCCCTGACCGACGCTAGCGTGCTCGCGCGTTACGCTTTTTCGTTCCGGCGGCTGCTGCCGCGCAGCCAGCGCTTTTGGTGGTGGCGCCCGCAGACCGAAGGCTTTGGCGAATGTCCGACGATAGAGCGTGGCGCGGCGCTGGCTGTCCTGAGCGTGCCCACCGTCCACCGCGGCTGGCTGGTGTTGGGGCGGGTGGAAGTCAGCAGCCAGTTTCCGCTCGGCATGTTTCGCACCTGGGGTTACTTCAAACCGAGCGCGCGCTGTCTGGTCTATCCGGTGGCGGCGGGCAAACTGCCGCTGCCCGGCGTGACCGCAACGGCGGTCGACGAGGCCGGTAGCGCCGGCCCCGGCGTGGACGACTTTGCCGGCCTGCGCGCCTACGTTGCGGGCGATTCCCTGCGCAGCGTGCACTGGAAGGCCTCCGCTCGCAGCGAAGATCTGGTCGTGAAACAGCTGCAGGGCGGCGGGCACGGGGATCTGTGGCTGCGATGGGTCGATACGGCGGCCCTCGGCGGGGTCGAAGCGCGTATCTCGCAACTCACGCGCTGGGTCCTTGAGGCCGACCGCGCAGGCACCCCCTTCGGCTTGCAGCTGCCGGCGCTGGAACTGCCGCCGACTACCGGCCCCGCTCATCGCGAGCGCAGCCTGCGCGCGCTCGCCCTGATGCCAACATGAGCACCGCGCGCACGCTCACTGCCTCCGACCTCTGGTGGTGTCTGGCTGCCGTTGCGCTCGCGCTCGCGCCTCATGCGGGGCGTTTGCCGGTGGCGCTCTCTTTAGGCGTTGTGGTCTGCGTGAGCTGGCGGATGCTGGGCGCACTGGGCCGCTTACCCTTGCCGGAACGCCATCGGCCGGTGCTGTGGTGGGGCCTGCAGGGCCTCGCCGTGCTGACGTTTGTCCTGATCTATGCGGTTTATCAGGGGCAGCTGGGGCGGGATGCCGGGGTGGCGATGTTGAGCGCGATGGCGGGGCTAAAGCTGCTCGAATTGCGCAACGGTCGCGACTACTACGCCGTGTGCCTGCTCACCTACTTTCTGGTGGTGACCAATTTCCTGTTCTCGCAGGCCATTCCCACGGCGCTATATCTGCTCGGGGTGACCATGCTCACGACCTCGGCGCTGGTGCGCGTGAACGCCCCGGCGCGCCTGCCGGCGCGCGCCTGTGCGCGCCTCGGCGCCTTGATGGTGCTGGAAAGTTTGCCGCTGATGGCGGTGTGCTTTGTCCTGTTTCCGCGTCTGCCGGGACCCTTGTGGGGCGTGCCGACCGATAGCGCCCAGGCGGTGACGGGCTTGTCGGACGAAATGACCATCGGCCGCATCGCGCATCTGGGCACCTCGGACGAGGTCGCTTTCCGCGTTGCCTTTATCGACACCACGCCGTCCGCGCGCGATCTCTACTGGCGCGGGCCGGTGCTGTGGGCCACCGACGGGCGCACCTGGCGGGCCGGCGCGATTGAGAGTGCGGCCGCCCCGCCGGTGGTGGTGGAGGGACGCCGCCTTCGCTACGACATCCTTCTCGAAGCGCACGGTGAGCGCTGGCTGCCAGCGCTGGACGCCGTAACCTATAGCGATGCAAAAAGCCGCGCGCAACGCGGGCGCGATCTGGTGGCCACCGAGCCCATCAAACGCCAGCTGCGCTACCGCCTGGAGTCGGCGCTTGATTACCGCTTGCCGGACCTCACACCGGCCGATCGCGCGGCCGCGCTCGTCCTGCCGAAACGAGCCCATCCGCGGAGCCGTGCGCTGGCCGCGAGCTGGGTGGCGCAAGGCCTCGCGCCACCGCAAATTGTGGACGCTGCGCTCCTCAACTTCCGGCAGGAAGCGTTTACCTACACCCTCACGCCGCCGGTCTTGCCCAATGACCCCATCGACGGCTTTCTGTTCGACACCCGTCAGGGATTTTGCGAGCACTTTGCGGCGGCGTTCGTGGTCTTGATGCGCGCGGCCGGCGTGCCCGCGCGGGTTGTCACCGGCTATCAGGGCGGCGAATACAACACCATGAGCGACTACTTTCTGGTCCGCCAGCGTGATGCCCACGCCTGGGCCGAGGTATATCTGGAGACGCGCGGCTGGGTGCGCGTGGACCCTACCGCGGCGGTGGCGCCCGAGCGGGTGTCGCTGGGCATCAATTCCTTTGCCGGTGAGCGCGGCCCGCTGCGCATGCTCGATAGCGCCGGCTTTGCGGCCCGCGTCTTCAACGGCGCCCGCCAGCTGTGGGACTCGGCCAACTATCACTGGAGCCAATGGGTGCTTGGCTATAGCGCCGAGCGCCAGCGCGGCCTGCTCGAAGCCTTGGGGATGGAAGAGGTGACGCCGGCGCGTCTGGTGCTCTGGCTGACCTCGGTCATGGGGGCTTTATTGGGGCTGCTGACCCTGCTGCTACTGCGCAATCGTGCGGTGACGCGCCTGCCGCCGGCGCTCCGGATTTACGGCACTTTTTGCAATCGTCTGGCGCGCGTCGGCCTGCCCCGCAGCCCGAGCGAAGGACCACTGGAATATGCCGAGCGGGTGGCGGCGAGCCGGGCCGATCTGGCCGCCGAGGTGCAGGCGATCGCGCAGGCGTTTGCCTTACTCCGCTATGCCGATGCACCCACGGGCCTGAGCGCGCTGCGCGCGCGCGTGAATGCGTTCAAACCGGGTCGGCCGACGTGATTCCCGTATCATCCGAACACCCTTCACTTCCTGGAGCACGCCCATGAGTTCTCTCCGCAGCTGTTTGATCAGTGCCGCCCTCGCGCTGGCCAGCACGTTTTCGCAGGCCGCCGATTCCGTGGCCTATATCATTTCACCCGCCGCCGGGGCGGTGGTTAAAAGTCCGGTGACGGTGGTGTTCGGACTACGCGCGCCATGGGGCGTGGCGCCCGCCGGCACCAAGCTTGAGAAGACTGGCCACCACCATTTGCTGGTGGATGTGCCCTTGCCGGACCTCAGTCAGCCGGTGCCGAAAGATGCCCAGCATTTGCACTTTGGTGGCGGCCAGACCGAAACCGCGCTCACGCTCGCGCCCGGCAAGCACACGCTGCAACTTCTGCTGGGGGATTTTGCCCATGTGCCGCATCAACCGCCGGTGATGTCCGAGGTGGTGACGATTACGGTGGAATGAGCGTCAGGCAGGGGCCTGGACGGCCAGCCGCTTTGAGTGCTGCCGGCCGTTCAGGCGTGTGGGCTTGAGTCTGGACTCAGGCCTCTTCGATCAGCACGAAAGTGGCGTCGATGGCTTCATCGCGCAGCGGGATGAGGGCCTGATAGGCCGGCGAGTTGTACCAGTCGCGGGCGGACTGGGCGTCGGGGAATTTGACGATGAGCGCGGCATGGCCCGCGTGGGTGCCGGTGAGCACTTCCACGACCTTACCGCGCGCGACCGGCGCGCCGCCGAAAGGGGCGAAGGTCGGGCCGGCCTGGCTGGAGTATTCCGGCAATTTTTCGGCGTTTTTCACTGTGACGTGGGCAATCATGTAGGCGGCCATGAGGGGTCTCCGTGCAAGGCTTTAAGTTAAAGAGGCCCGCACCTTAAGCCGGGAGGCTAGTAGACGGCAAACGCCGGTGGCGCGCCGCGCTCACGGTAGAGGCTTGCGACGAAGCCGCTTGGCCATCACAGTCCGCAGGCTTTCAATCCAATAAAAACTGACGCTAGGGGAGATTCACGCCATGAGCGGACCACTGGAAGGCGTACGCATCATCGACCTCACTGCCGTGCTGATGGGGCCGTTCGCCACCCAAATCCTCGGCGACTACGGCGCGGAGGTCATCAAGGTGGAGCCGCCCGCCGGCGACACCAGCCGCTGGTTGGTGCCGGTCAAGAATCAGGGCCTTGCCGCGCCCTTTCTGCACGTCAACCGCAACAAGCGCGGCATGGTGCTGGATCTCAAAAACCCGGCTGGCCTTGAAGCGCTATTCCGGCTGGTGCGCACGGCAGATGTGCTGATCTACAACGTGCGCCCGCAGGCGATGGCGCGCTTGGGGCTGACCTGGGAAGCGCTCTCGGCGGTCAATCCGATGCTTATTTATGTCGGTGTGTTTGGCTACGGTCAGGACGGCCCTTACGGCGCCAAACCCGCCTACGACGATTTGATTCAGGGCGCGCTGGCGATCCCCTCGATGGTGGCGACCGTGGGTGACGGCGTGCCGCGCTATGTGCCGGTGGCGATGATCGACCGCACGGTCGGGATCTCCGCGGTGGCCGCGGTGAGCGCCGCGCTTTATCGCCGCGAGAAATCGGGCGTGGGGCAGGCGATCGACGTGCCGATGTTCGAGACCATGGTGCCGTTTGCGCTCGGCGAACACATGGCCGGCCAAACCTACGAACCGCCCACCGGCCCGCCGGGCTATGCGCGCATGCTGTCGCGTAGCCGTGCGCCGTTCGCGACGCAGGACGGCTATGTTTGCGCGCTCATCTACAACGATAAACATTGGCGGTCTTTCTTCCGCTTCCTGGGACGTGAGGAAGATTTCGACCGCGACCCGCGCCTCGCCTCGATTGGCACTCGTACCAAGCACACCAACGAGCTGTACGGGATGGTGGCCGAGCTCATGCGCACCCGCACCACCGAGGAGTGGCTGAACTTTTTTACCGAAGCGGACATTCCGTCCATGCGGCTCAATTCGCTGGACACCCTGATGGACGACCCGCACCTCTCGGCGATTGGTTACTTCGAAACCCACGAGCATCCGACCGAAGGGCCCATCAAGCAGATGCGCCCGGCGGGCGTGTGGTCGGAGTCGCCGCTTAGCATCCGCCGGCTCGCGCCGCGGCTCGGTGAGCACAGTGCGGAAGTGTTGCGGGAGATTGGCTACAGCGAGGCGGAAATCACGGCGATGGCCGAGGCCGGCGCCACGCTGCTGGGTTAGACCGGAAGGCCTGCCAGTCCGGCTTCCGGACTGGCAGCGCAATCCCGCGCCTAGACGCGGTCGAAGGCCTCGAGTTTGGGGTCGGCCATCACTTCAAAGAACTTGTCGCGGGACCACGGCCAGCTGGCCGGCACGCCGTTCTTGTCCAGATACCAGCTCTTGCAGCCGGTGGACCAGATGGATTTCTTCGCCGCCGCCACGCGCTCTTCCTCAAAACTCGCGCTGACGTCCGCGTTGGCGCTGATTTCCCGGCACCGGCCGCCGCGAATTTCTTCCAGCAGCGTGAGGATGTAGGACACCTGCGATTCCGCGATGGAAATCAGCGAGAAATTGCCGACCGGGCCGTTGGGGCCGTTCAGCATGAAGAAGTTGGGGAACTCGGGAATCGAAATCGACAGATACGCGGTTGGGCTTTCGGACCAGACGTCGTCGAGATTCACGCCGCCACGCCCGAGCACGGTGGTCGGGCGGATGAAGCTGTCGGCGCGAAAGCCGGTGGCCACTACCAGCACGTCGAGTTCGCGCAGCTCGCCGGTCTTCAGGCGGATGCCGGCGGGCTCGACGGCGGCGATTTCATCGGTAATCACGTGCGCGTTCGGGCTTTGCACCGCCTGATAGAAATTGGGCGAGAAGATGAGCCGTTTGCAGCCCGCACGATAGTTGGGGCGCAGCTTCTCGCGCAGCACCGGGTCCAGCACGTGGTCTTCGAGGTTGGCCAGGCACGCGGCCTCGAGTTCAGCCATTTCCTGCGAATCGGCGTCGATTACCGCGTTGGAGAAGTGCTTGAAGTAATCCAGCGCCTCGGCTTTGAACTGGGCGAGCGCCACCGGATCGTCACGGAAGGCGGCGCGCTCTTCCTCGGTGAAAATCTTGTTCTCGATCGGCATCACCCACTGGGCGGTGCGCTGATAGAGGTCGAAGCGTTTGACCTTGTCGGCAATCGCGGTGGTGATTTGGATGGCGGTAGAGCCGGTGCCAATCACGCCCACGCGTTTGTCTGCCAGCGGCACGCTGTGATCCCAGCGCGCGCTATGGAAAGACACGCCCTGAAAGCTCTCAAGGCCCGGGATGTCCGCCACGTTTGGGTGATGCAACACGCCGGTGGCCGCAATCACCACGTCCGCCACGTCTTCGCGGCCGGTGGAGGTGCGAATCTGCCAGCGCCCGTCCTTGAACTCGCAGTAGGGGATGGTCTCGTTAAAGTGAACCTGCGCGGTTACGCCGTATTTGTCCGCCACGCGCTGGAAGTAGGCGCAAATCTCCGGGCCGGTGGCAAAGGTTTGCGTCCAGTCGGGATTGGGCTCGAAAGAATAGGTGTAGAGATGAGACGGCACGTCGCAGGCGATGCCGGGATAGGTGTTCTCGCGCCAGGTGCCGCCAACGCGGTCGGTTTTCTCGTAGATGGCGTAGTTGGTGTAACCCGCCTCGCGCAGCTTGATGGCGGTGAGAATGCCGGCCATGCCGGCACCGATGATGACGATGCGCGGATTGCGGTGATCGTATTGCGTAGCGCTCATTGTGGAACTCCCCGGCGTGCCCTTGCGTCGGACAAGCCCTGCTGTTGTATGAATAGTGGCCCGAGCTTAACCCGTTTCCCGGCTGTGGCTGAAGCATCACGCGCGGCGCGCGCTGTTTCCCTTTGCGCCCGAATGTATGACGATTCGCCACCCCAGACCGAGACCCAACGTTTGAAACAGGTCATCTTCAAGGCCGACGATTTTGGTTTATCACCCGCCGTGAACGCCGGCATTGAGCTCGCGCACCGGGACGGTGTGCTCGACGCGGCAAGTCTGATGGTGGGGGCGGCGGCGGCGGCTGAAGCGGTGGCCTGCGCGCGACGCAATCCCACGCTCAAGGTGGGACTGCATCTGGTGGTGGTGGCAAACCGCGCCGTGTTGCCGCCCGCGGTCATTCCCGATTTGGTGGATGAACACGGCGAGCTGAGCCGGGACTTTGCCCGCGCCGGCTTTCGTTATTTTTTTCTGCCGCGGGTGCGGCGCCAGCTAGCGGCCGAAATTCGCGCCCAGTTCGAGGCCTTCAAGGCCACCGGCCTGCCGCTCGACCACGTGGATGCGCATCATCATCTGCATCTGCATCCCACCGTGCTGGGGCTGATGATTCGCATCGGGCGGGAGTTCGGTGTGCGCGCCGTGCGCCTGCCGGCGGAGCCGCCCCTGCTGTCGATGTTGCCGGGTGAAACCGGCGGGTTTGCGCGGCGCTTGGTCGGCGCTTTGCTCGGGCCGTGGATTGGACTCGTGAAATGGCGGCTGCGGCGGGCGGGCATGCGCACCACCGACCGCGTCATTGGATTGCACGACACCGGGCGCATGAGCGCGACGCGCTTGCGTCACATCCTGCGCGTGCTGCCCGAGGGCAGCGCCGAGATTTTTTTCCATCCTGCGGTGAGCGAAGGGCCCGGGCCCTGGCCGCTCGCGATTGAGGCCAGCCGGGCTGAACTCGACGCGCTGCTCGACCCTGAGGTGCGCGAGATTCTGCAATCGCGCCACATCCGCCACGGCGGCTTTGCCGATTTGGCGCCGGTCGGCTAATCCACCGCGCGAAAGGCCGAGCACCCTATGCAAATGTTCATGCGCGTGAGCGCGCTGCTTGGTTTGGCCGTGGTGGGCTGGCTGCTGTGGCAGCAGGGTGAAGCGCCGCTGCACGCGCTCGCCACGATCGGCTTTGGCATTGTGCCGGTCATCCTGATCCACATCCTGCAGGTCTGGTGTTCGGGCATGGCCTGGCACGCGGTGGCCGACACCGAGGTGCGCATTCCCGCGCGCACCTATGTCTGGACGCGCTGGATCCGCGAAGCCGTGGGCGGTTTGCTGCCGGTGGCGCAACTGGGGGGTGAAGTGGTGGGCGGGCGCCTATTGGTATTGTCTGGCGCGAAGGCCGCTGAAGCCGCCGGCAGCACCACGGTCGACCTTACCGTTGAAGCGGTCACGCTGGTCCTGTTCATCTTGATGGGTCTGGGGTTCGCGGTGACGGCGGGTCTGGCGCACGGCCTTATCGCCTACACGCTGTTGGGCCTTGCGGTCTTCGTGCCGGCGGTCGGCGCCTTGCTGGTGCTGCAGCGGCGAGGTTTGTTGACCTTGCTCGAAGCGCTAGGCGCGTGGCTCAAGCGCCGGTGGCCGTCGCTGGATACGGAAGGCCTGCGTGGCCTGCACGATGCGATTGAAGCGAGCTATCGCAATCCGCGCGGGCTCTGGGTCGGCTGCGCCTGGCATCTCGCCGGCTGGCTGGGCGGGGTGATTGAGATCTACGTGATGGCCGACGTCATCAACATGCCGGTGACGCTGGGGCAGGCGCTGGTGATTGAAAGTCTCGGTCAGGCCATTCGCGCCGCCGCGTTTTTTGTGCCGGCGGGCTTGGGCGTGCAGGAAGGCAGTCTGGTGTGGCTCTCGATGCAGCTGGGTTTGTCGCCAGCGACGGGCTTGTCGCTTTCGCTGATCAAGCGCGTGCGGGAACTTGCACTGGGTCTGCCCGCCTTGCTTGCCTGGCACTGGATCGAAACCGGCCGCTGGTCGCGCTTCACCCGACCGACCGGCGTGGAGCAAAAGCCCTAGTCAGCGTCGTGGCCCTGTGAGGGGCCGGGCCCCTATAATGCTGCCGCGACACCAGTGGGCAGCGGCGCCAGCCGAGACCTTGACCCGTCTGGCCCCCTTACCTAATCCGTTGAGCCGAGGGCCTTCGTGCAACTGCTCCTTTCGTTTTATCTGCTGGCGGCCAGTGCGTATGTGATGCTGGCGATCCGCGGTCTGCTGCGACTGAATCATCCGGCGCCGCGGGCCGATGGCGACTGCCCGCCAATGACGGTGCTGAAACCCCTACACGGGGACGAGCCCGGCCTGTTCGAGAACCTGTTGTCGTTCTGTCAGCAGGATTACCCGCAATATCAGGTGATTTTTGGCGTTTCCAAGGCGGATGACGCGGCCGTGGCGGTGGCCCGTCGCGTCATTGCCGCGTGTCCCGAGTCCGACCTTGCGCTGGTGGTGAACGACCGCCTGATCGGAAGCAATCGTAAAATCTGCAACGTGGCGAACTGCCACGAGCTATCCCGTTACGACATTCTGGTGATCGCCGACAGCGACATGCGCGTGGCGCCGGACTACCTGCGCCGCATCGCGGGCAGTTTTGAAGATCCGGGTGTGGCCGCTGGCACCTGCCTTTATCGCGGTCGTCCGGTGGCCGGCCTCGCCTCCTGGCTCGGGGCGGCCTATATCAACGAATGGTTTCTGCCTTCGGTGCTGGTGGCAACCAGTTTCCAATCCCTGCACTTTTGCTTTGGGGCGACGATGGCCGTGCGGCGCAGTGCGCTGGAGGCGATCGGCGGCTTCGAGCGGCTGGCCAATGAACTGGCCGACGATTACCGACTGGGGGATCTGGCGGCATCGCAGTGCGGCAGGGTCGCTTTAATCCCTTGTATCGTCGAGAATACTGTCCATGAGCCCTCGCTCGCTTCGTTGCTAAGGCACGAACTGCGCTGGGCCCGCACCGTCCGCTCCGTGCAAGCGGGCGGTTACGCGATGTCTTTCCTGACCTATATCACGCCTGCCGCGCTGGCCTTTGCGCTGGTGGTGGGCGCCCAGCACCCGATTGCGGGCGTGGCTGCGGTGGGTTGGGCCGTGGGTTTACGCGCGCTGCTGCACGATGTGGCGCGTACTACAGTGGCACCCGGGCAGCCCGCCGCCTATGGGCTCACGGTGCTACGCGATCTCCTGTGTTTTGGCGTGTGGGTGGCGAGTTTTCTCGGCCGCAACGTTGAATGGCAGGGTTACGAATTCAAGGTGGACAAACAGGGCCACATGGAACTGAAAGGAACCGTCGAACCATCATGACTATGAAAACGCTGTTTTTGAACCCGCCGTCTTTCGACGGCTTTGACGGTGGCGCCGGCTCGCGCTATCAGGCCCGCCGCGAAATCCGCTCTTTCTGGTATCCCACGTGGTTGGCGCAACCGGCCGCGATGGTCCCGAACAGCAAACTGGTTGATGCCCCCGCCCACGGCCAGACCGTGGAAGAAGTGGTGGCGATGGCCGGCGACTTCGAGTTTGCCGTGCTTCACACCAGCACGCCGTCGTTCGAGAACGACTGCAAGATTGCCGAGGCGCTGAAGGAAAAAAATCCGACGCTCCTCATCGGTATGGTCGGCGCGCATGTGTCGGTCAATCCGGACCCCTCCATCCGCGCTTCCAAGGCCATCGACTTCGTCGCCAACGGTGAATTCGATTACGTCTGCGTGGAAATTGCCGAAGGCAAACCGCTGGCCGAAGTGGGCGGCATCACCTGGCGCAACGGCGAAAGCTATGTGCGCAACGCCGACCGCCCGATTATCGAAGACATGGATGCGCTGCCGTCGGTGATCGACGTGTACAAGCGCGATTTGGTCATCGAAGACTATTTCATCGGCTACCTGCAGCACCCCTACCTGTCGGTGTATACCGGCCGTGGCTGCAAGTCGCGCTGCACTTTCTGCCTGTGGCCGCAAACCATTTCCGGTCATCGCTATCGCACCCGCAGCCCGCAGGTGGTGGCGGATGAAATCGCCAAAGCCAAGCAGTACTTCCCGCAGATCAAAGAATTCTTCTTCGACGACGACACCTTCACCGACGACATCAAGCGCGTGGAAGAAACCGCTCGCTTGCTAGGCAAGCTCGGCATCACCTGGTCGTGTAACGCCAAGGCGAACGTGCCGTACGAAACGCTGAAAATCATGAAGGAAAACGGCCTGCGTCTGTTGCTGGTGGGCTACGAGTCTGGCAACCGCCAGATCCTGATCAACATCCGCAAGGGTGTGAGCACGGACATCGCGCGGCGCTTCACCGCCGACTGCCACAAGCTGGGGATCGCCATTCACGGCACCTTCATCGTGGGCCTGCCGGGCGAAACCCGCGAGACGATCGAAGAAACCATCCGCTACGCGCAGGAAATCAATCCGCACACCATTCAGGTGTCGCTGGCGGCGGCCTATCCAGGCACCCGCATCTACGCCGAAGCCCAGTCCAACAACTGGCTACGCCGCCCGGCCGGCGACGTGGTGGCCGACAACGGTCTGCAAATCAGCTCGCTCGAATACCCGCATCTATCGCACGAAGAAATCTTTGAGGCGCTGGCGGTGTTCTACAAGCGGTTCTACTTCCGGCCGCGCAAGATTGGCGAAATCACCTGGGAGATGCTGAAGAGCTGGACCATGATGAAACGCCGTCTGCGCGAAGGCGTGGAGTTCTTCAACTTCTTGCGGACGCGTAACGACGCGGGTTAAGGCCAAGCCGGACTAGCGCGGCGCGATGGTCTTCAATATCGCTCGCGCTAACGGCCTTGCATGCTGAAGTCCGGCTCCTCTGAACTCTGCTGGCCGGCGGCATTATCGCCACAGCAGGCCGCGCTCTACTCAACGCTCGCTCAAATTCAAGCCTCGCAGTGGCTGGCGCCCGCAGCTTTGCGCGCACTGCAGTCTCGTCAGCTGGCGGCGCGCCTCCAGCATGCTGCTACCTACAGCGCGTTTTATCAGCCACTGCTCCGCGACCGCGAGCTGCGCGCCGAGACCGCCTTTGAGATCCTTGCCAGCCTGCCACCGCTGACCCGCGGCGACTTTCAGCAACATGCCGAAGCGATCTACTGCGAGACGAGTCCCGCGCACGGACCGGTCGGTATCACCCGCACCTCGGGCTCATCCGGCGAACCGGTGGCGGCGCGTTACACCGCCGCCGCGCAGGTCCTGCGCAACGCTTTTGGGCTGCGCAGTCTCACTGACTGGTATGGGCTGGAACTTGATCAGGCCTTTGCGGTGATTCGGGCTGGCATCGGCGGTAATGGGGCCACAGAGGTCGTTCGCTACGAGCATTGGAACCCTTCTATTGGCGCGCTTTATGGCAGCGGTCCGGCCTATGAGCTTTCCATTACGCAGCCGCTTGAGCAGCAACTCGCGATGCTCCACCAGAATCAGCCGCGTTATCTCATGAGCTACCCCTCCAATCTGCGCCGACTGCTGGAGCAATCGCCGGCGAATCCCTGTGGGCTCGCGTTCGTGATTGCCATGGGCGAAACACTCGCGCCCGACTTGCGCGACGCGCTCTCTCAGCAATGGCAGCTGCGCGTGTGCGATGAATACAGCGCCGAAGAAGTAGGCCCGATCGCCGCGCAGTGCGAACGCGGCGGCTTTCACTGCATGGCCGAAGGCGTGGTGCTGGAAGTGGTGGATGACGTCGGCGCGAGTTGCGCGCCAGGGGAGATCGGGCGCGTGCTGGTGACAGACCTGCGCAACTTCGCCACTGCCTTGATTCGTTACGAACTTCGGGATTACGCGGAAGTTGGACCGGCCTGTGAGTGCGGGCGGGGCCTGCCCACGCTGAACCGGATTATCGGTCGCGAGCGGAATCTGCTGCGCTTACCGGACGGGCGCCGCTTCTGGCCGATGCTCGGTCTGCGCAGCGACGAGGCGCGGCGTATTGTTCGTCAGTTTCAGGTCTTACAAGTCGCGCCCGAGCGCTTACATCTCAAGATTTGGCCGCAGCGGCCTCTCACCCCATCGGATCTCCGCTGGTTGCTGAACACGCTCCAGCAGGCCACGGGTTATCCCTTTGCGCTCGACATCGAAACACTGGACGGTCCCTTGCCAAGGGGAGCCAATGGCAAGTTTCAGGAGTTTCAGAATCTGCTGCCGGACTGAGGTCTTTAGTGCTCCGCCGGCGATCCAAAGCGCCCGCGATCGTGCGGCTGGGCCAGCGCTTCGTGATAGCCCTGGGGCCCGCGCGGGATGATCCCGGTGGGATTGATGCCCGGAATCGAGTAGTAGCCGCGCACGAAGTGCTGCACGTTGATCGTCTCCGCCACCTTCGGATATTGGTACAGCTCGCGCAGGTAGTTCGACAGCTGCGGATAGCTCGCAATCGTGCGCTGATTGCATTTGAAGAGTCCGTGATACACCAAATCGAAGCGCAGCAGGCTGGCTAACAGGCGCCAGTCGGCTTCGGTGATTTGCGCCCCCACGAGATAGCGCTGCGTGGCCAGCCGCGCCTCCAGCCAGTCCAGCGTCTCGAACAACACATCGAAGGCTTCGTCGTAGGCCTCCTGCGACTTGGCGAGCCCTACCCGGTACACCCCGTTGTTCACGCCCTGATACACCCGCTCGTTGATCGCGTCGATTTCGGCGCGGAGCGGGGTGGGATAGAAATCTGTTTTCACGTCGGTAAACGCATCAAACGCGCTGTTCAGCATGCGGATGATTTCGGGCGACTCGTTGTTGACGATGCCGCCCGTTTGTTTGTCCCACAGCACCGGCACCGACACCATGCCGGTGTAGTCGGGCCGGGTCGCGGTATAGGCCTGATGCAGATGCGTGAAGCCGTTGACCGCATCCGGCGTGCAGCCGCCGGGGTAGTCGCCAAAAATCCAGCCTTCCCGGCGGTCGTTCGGGATGGCGATGGTCATCGAAATCATCGGCTCCAGATTTTTGATCGCGCGATAGAGCATCGTGCGCCAGGCCCAGGGGCAGTGATAGGCGACGTACAGGTGGTAGCGCCCGGCTTCGGCTTTGAAACCGCTGCTGCCGTCGGCCGTGATAGTCGCCCGGAACGCGGCCGGTTCGCGCACAAAGCGGCCGTTTTCGACTGGAATCATGGTCGCCGCGCTGTCCCAGCGGCCGTTAATCAGCAAGCCCATGCGCTATCCCCTCGACCGCCCGCGCGGGTCTTAATGTTGGCCCCAGCGATCGCGAAAGGTCACCTCATTAACCGGCAGGCGTTTGGCCGGATGCAAGTCGCCGCCGGTCAGCCACGCAATGGGCAGCAGCGCGGCCTGCGTGTAACTCTCCGGAATGCCGAGGGCGTCCGAGATTTCGCGCTCGTACTGCAGATGCAGCGTCGTCCAGGCGGACGCAATGCGCCGCGCGCGTAAGGCCAGCATCAAGGACCAGGTGGCCGGCAAGATCGAGCCCCACATGGAAGCCTGGGTAAACACATCGTCGTGCTCGAAGCGACCTTCGATGAGCGGAATCACCATCACCGGTGCGCGCTGCATGTGTTGCATCAGATAGCCGCCGGATTTCATCATCGCCGCCTTCTGCTGCTGGCGAAGGTCGGCTTCTTCGTATTCGCGCATCATCGTCACGCCGGTTTTAGAGAGCCCCGTCTTGCCTTCGACATAGGCGCCGGCGGCGCGGCGATAGCAGTCGGCGATGAGGTCTTTGGATTTCTGCTCGGTAATCACCATGAAGCGCCAGGTTTGGGTGTTGGCGCCGGTGGGCGCCTGTAGCGCGATGTTCAGCGCCTCGTCGATCAGCGCCATGGGCACCGGGCGGTCGAAGTCCAGACGCTGGCGCACGCTGCGGGTGGTGTTGAGCACCCAGTCCACGCTCGCCAGATCGATCGGTTTGATGTCATTGCTCATGTGTTGGCTCCCCGGGATGTTGTGTTTGCCGTGTGTTCCCACAGCTGAATCATGTTGCCGTCGGCATCGTAGAACAGGAACGAGCGACCGAAGTCGCCGCAGGGCCAGACGTACTCGGTCTGGGTTTCATACCCGGCCTCGCGGATGCGCGCAAACCAGCCATCGATGTCCGTCACCAGCAGCCCGAGTTCGTGGACGCCGGTGTAGCCGTAGCGCTGGTGTTCGGGAGGTGTGCGCGCAATGGCCGGGTTTTCGCACTGCTGGAGTTCGATGATCGCGCCTTCCGCGGAGACCAGAATGGCCATCCGCGAACGCGCGTTTTTCACTTTGAAGATGTCGTCCAGCAGCGCCGGGTAGAGATATACCGCAGGCGCCGGGGCGGGGCCGTCGGGAATGATGCTGTCCTTGATGACCCGAAAGCCCAGCACATCCCGCCACAGCCGGAGCGCGGCTTCCATCTCGGCGACAAAAATCGCCATGTGATGGAAGCGCATGAGCGGCCTGTCAGGCGAGGCCGAGCTTCGGTTTGGCCCAAGCGGCGAGTTTGCGAATGGCCTCGTCGGCTTCCGGCGCGCGGCCCGCCATGAACTGGAACACGTGCTGCATTTGCGGGAAGACTTCCACGCTGCAGGTCACGCCCGCATCCCGCATGCGGTCGGCGATGCGGAGCGAATCGTCAACAATGACCTCGTAGCCACCGACCTGAATGCAGGTGGGCGGGAAATCCCGGAAGTCGGCGTACATCACATTGGCCAGCGGATCTTTGGGCGATGCCTCACCGAGGAACATCGCGGCCATATTGAGCGAGAGTTCGCGGGTGATGAGGCGTTCGACGGCGGCGTTGGTTTCGAAAGACGGCGCGGTGGCCTCCATGTCGTACCAGGGCGAGAGCGCCATGACGCCGGCCGGCAAGGGCAGATTGCGCTCGCGCGCGGCCAGCACCACGGTAGTGCAGAGCATGCCGCCCGCGGAGTCGCCAACGGTTATCACGTGTTTGGCATCAATGCCCTGCTGCAGCAGCCACTCGTAAACCTTGACGGCTTCGTTGACCTGCGAGGGATGGGTGTGTTCCGGGGCGCGCTGGTAATCGAGAATCAGCGCGCGGCAACCAATTTTTTTGGCGATGTGAGCGAACATCTTGCGATGGGAGAAACGCGAACCGGTGACGCAACCGCCGCCGTGCAGCGCCAGCAACACCCGGTCCTGCGCGCAGCCGTGGGGCACGGCCCACAGGCAGGGCGTGCCGTCGGCGTCGATTTCCAGGTAATCCACCTGACCCGGATCGGTCGCCAGATCGCCGCACTTCTCAAGGAGGTCACGGAGTTCGTCCAGCGACATGGTGGGATTGGCCACCATCGCGGCGCGGAAGCTGTCGAAAAGTGTGTCGATTGCGGCGGATTGTTGGCTGGCCATGACGAGTCCCCAAAATGTTTTTAATCGCCCGATTGCGCTATCGGTGGCCGTAATTTAGGCGTTTGTCATCCGAATGTCTTTAGTTTTACGGCGGGTCAGGGCGGAATAAAAAAGGCCGCATTGCGGCGGCCTTTCGGTGTCTCCAGCAAATTCCCTGCACCCTGCGGCCCTCTCGCTTGCGCGAGGGGCCGGCAATAACGCCCGGGAGGGAATTCCTTGTCGGCCTTACCTTACTGGAAGTCCGTGACGGTCTGGATTTTGGTGGTCGCGCCAAAGCTGTCGCTGAAGCCGTAGAGCTCAAGGTCCACCGCGCCGCTCTGACGGATTTTCACCAAAGCCCAGCCGTACCAGCGGTCTTTGGTTCCGGCAGTAGCGGGTGCCGCCGAGCACGAGGTCGCTACGCCGTTAGCGTCGTACGTGCACGCGCGAAAGGCGTCGAACGGCGAACCGCCGGCGCCCACCAGCACCTGCCAGGGGTTCTTGGCGGTGTAGGTACTGGTCGGGTCTGCATACTGTTCGAGATGGGTCACGTGTTCGTGGCCGCAGAAATAGGCCGCGTTGTACTGCGCTATCAAGCGCCAGAAGTTGTTGCGGGACGTGGTGTCGGTATCCAGACCGCCGGCTTCAATCGCGCCACTCGCCTGATAGTTGTACGTGAACGCCATCTTGTGGCCGAACACGAAGTACTTCACCGGCTTCATCGCGCTCAGGCCACGGGCAGCGGCGGCACTGAAGTCGCTCGTCAACCAGTTGGTCGGCGCGTGGCCGTCGTTACCGGTCGGGTCGGTATTGATGACGGCGAAATGCAGAATCGCGCCGTTGGTTTCAATATCGAACGAGTAGCTGAGGTAGGACTGGTCGGTGCCACCGACGGTGTCGGCGGCCAGCGGCGCCGTGGCAGGAGTCAGGCCGCGCACATTGGTGGCAGCCTTACCGACGATGCTTCTAAAGCGCTGGTTGGTGGTGAGGTCGCCAATCAGGTCGCCCATATTCGCGCGAAAGGCCTTTTCGTTGTCCACAGTCGCCTGTTTGTTGCCGTTCGGGCACGCAACGCCGTTTTGGCTGATCGTGGTCTTGCACTGGACTTCGTGGTTGCCGGGCACGGGCATGATGTAGGTGCCGGTTTCCATCGCGTTGACGACCATGCCGCGCCAGAACGCGTACTGCACATAGAGTTGGGTGATATCGGAGTTCACCACCTGGCTCAGGGTGGGTGCGGCGCTTGACCAACTCGCCGGCACGACGGGGTTGCGGTAGCCCATGACCATGTCGCCATTGATGAAGAACATCTTCGGCTTCTGGGCCTGAACCGAGCGCAGGATGCGGCCCCAAGCCTTGGAGTTTTGCAGCCAGAGTTTGTCCTGGGTCAGCAGTTTGCCGCCGGCCGAGTTCGGTGGGAGCAGCTGGCTGGAATCCGGCCCATCCGGGTCTTGGCGATTATCGCCGACCGTGGCGAAAGAGAAGACTACCGGGTCGTTAATGGCATACGCCGCGCTGCCGGCGGTAGCCATCACTGCACCGAGTGCGAAGCCGGCAATGAGCCGCTTCAAGGACTGTTTGGACTGTTGAACAAGCATGCGACGACTCCTGAAAAGTAGCTTCGGTGTGATAGGGCTGGTGCGCCAGAGCCTGCACGGTTGCGGGCCCGGCGTATCAGTGGGCGGAGCGATAGATGCCGCGCCGAGTCTCTGTGCGCCCAGTGAACTTCCCGCGACGAAACCCGTCGCAGCCGGACGCGCTGCCGCCCCGCTCAGGACAATGCGTCCCCGCCCTCGCGCTGCAGTCGGTGCAGCCGGGCATAGCTCCCGCCGGCGGCGATGAGCTGTTGATGCGAGCCCTGCTCGACGATGCGGCCGTGCTCAATGACCACGATGCGGTCGCAGGCTTCGATGGTCGAGAGCCGGTGGGCCACGATAAGGCAGGTGCGGCCCTTGCGCAGCACGCCGAGTGCCTGCTGGATGCGGCGCTCCGATTCCGCGTCGAGCGCGGAGGTCGCTTCATCCAGAATCAGAATCGGCGCGTCTTTCAGCAGCGCGCGCGCAATCGCCAGCCGCTGGCGCTGACCGCCGGAGAGGCGCAGGCCATCGTCGCCGATCACGGTCTCGAAGCCACGCGGCAGGGCCTGCACGAATTCGGTCACGAAGGCGGCCTCGGCGGCGGCGGCAATCTCGGCCTCTGATTTGGCCCGCAGGCTGCCATAGGCGATGTTGTGGGCGATGGTGTCGTTGAACAGCACCACCTGCTGACCGACGTAGGCAATCGCCTCGCGCAAGGCGGCCAAATCCAGCGTATCGATGGGGATATCGTCGATGAAGATGCGCCCTGACTGTGGGACATAAAAGCGCGGCACCAGATTCACCAGACTGGTTTTGCCGCCGCCCGAAGCGCCCACCAGCGCCACCGATTCGCCGGCGGCGATCTCAAGATTAAGGTCGCTCAGAATCAGCCGGTCGTCGTAGGCGAAATTCACTTGCTCAAAACGAATCGCACCCCGCACAGCGTTTGGCAGCTGGGCAGTGCCGCCGGTTTCCGGGATTTCGTCCATCAGTGAGAAAAAGCTTTCGCTCGCAGCGAGGCCGCGCTGCAGATGTTCATTGACGCCGGTCACCCGTCTGATCGGCGACAGCAGCATGGCGGTCGCCGCCACGAACGAGACGAAATCCCCTCGTGAGAGTTCGCCGGCAGCCGCTTCCTTCAAGGCAAACGCCATCATCGCGCCCAGCCCAATCGCCACGATCACCTGCAGCGAGGGCTCGGTGCCGGCGGCGGTACCGATGACTTTCATCTGCAGTTTGCGGGCGTTGTTGATGGCGCGCCCGAAGCGCTCGGTCTCATACGCCTGACCGCCGAAGACTTTGACGTCGCGATGCCCGCCGATGGCTTCCTCGGTGACGATGGTAATTTCGCCCATCGAGTCCTGCAGGCGGCGACTGCTGCGACGCAGGCGTTGCGAGACGCGGCTGACGAGGAGCGCGATAAACGGCCCCATCACCAGCATGAAGATCGCCAGCCGCCAGTTCGTGTAAAGCATGTAGCCGAAGAGCGCGACCAGCAGCACGGTGTCTCTGACCAGCACCGTTAGCACTTGCGTGGTGGCCTGCGCGACCTGGGTAACATCGAAAGTGAACTTGGACATCAACTCGCCGGCTGCTCGCTGGTCATAAAAGCGGGCGGGCAGGCTAATCAGTGAGCTGAACATCTGACGCCGGATATCCATCATCACCCGCTGGGCGACCGCGGCGAGTCCCACTGTGGACACGTAGCTCAGGCCGCCGCGCACCGCCAGCAAGACGGTTAGTGCGAGCGGGATTAGCAACACGCTCAGGCCGCGGTCGGTGCCAAATTCGTGATCGACGAGATAGCGCAGGAAGGCCGGCAGCATCCATTCGGTCGAACCCAGCGCCACCATGCCGACCAGAGACCCCATAAAGATCGCCCGATGGGGTTTGAGGTAGCTGAGAAGTCGTAGGTACAGCCGGGTGCTGTCGGTCGCAGGATCCATCGCGCTACTATGCCGAAGGCCCTGCCGGTTTGCACCCCGCGATAGGCCGGCGCAAGCGATACCGAGAGGCTTCCCGCCCATGAGTGAAAAACATCCAATCGTTGCGGTGACCGGCTCGTCCGGCGCTGGTACTTCCAGCGTCACCACCGCGTTTGAGCATATTTTTCAGCGTCAGCGCCTCAGCGCGGCGTGGATCGAAGGCGATAGCCTGCATCGCCACGATCGCGCCCGCATGGCCCGCGAAGTGGAGCTCGCGGCGCAGGCCGGCCGCACGCTCACCCACTTCGGGCCAGACGGCAATCTGTTTGACGAACTCGTTGACCTCTTCAGGGGCTATGGCGACACCGGCACCGGTCGGCGGCGGCGCTATCTGCACACACCCGAAGACGCGCTCGAGCACGGCGGCGAGCCCGGCACTTTCACCGCCTGGGAAGCGCTGCCCGAGCACTCCGATTTGCTGTTCTACGAGGGCCTGCACGGCGGCCTGGTGACCGCAGACCACAACGTGGCTCACCACGTCGACCTGCTGATTGGCGTGGTGCCGATCATCAATCTCGAGTGGATCCAGAAAATTCATCGCGACCGCGCCGTGCGCGGCTACAGCGCCGAAACCGCTACGCAGATGATCCTCCGCCGCATGCCCGACTACGTGCACTACATCTGCCCGCAGTTCTCGCGCACGGACATCAACTTCCAGCGCATTCCGACTATCGATACCTCCAACCCCTTCACCGCCAGCGAGATCCCCACCAACGACGAAAGCATGGTGGTGATCCAGATTGCCAATCTGCAGAAGTTAAAACCCGATTTCCGCGCCCTGCTGGAGATGTTGCAGGGCTCGTTCATGTCGCGGCCGGATACGCTGGTGGTGCCGGCGGGCAAGAACGTCTTCGCGATGGAGTTGCTGTTAGCGCCGGCGATCGGGCGTCTGATCGAGCGCCGCAACCAGATCCGCGCCGGGTGCTAATCCAGCACGCCGCCCAGCTGTAGGAGCGGCGGTTCGCGGCCGAGGGCGGCCGCCGTGGCGTGTTCCAGCCCGCGCTGACGGTACTGTTGGGCCAGCCGGGTGTCGCCCAATTCATCGCAGGCGTCGGCCAGCAGCCGCCAGACCAGCGGCGAGGGGGCCAGCCTGCTCAAGGTTTCGAGATAGGCCCGCGCCTTGCCCCACAGTTGCTGTGAAAGACACAAGCGGCCGAGGCTGAGCAGCAGCGCCGGATCTTCCTGATGCTGTTCCAGCCAGCGTTCGGCCCGCGTCAGCGCGCCGCGCACTTCATTGCCGTCCAGCTCGCCGTAGAGGGCGATGAGTCGCGCGTGCCATTGGGTGCTGAGCGCCTTGCGCAGCACTTCTTCCGCGCCGGCCTGACTCCCCGCCTTGAGCAGGGCGCGGGCGTAAACGGCAACGATGGCCGGGTTCTCGCGCAGCCGCCGCGCCAGCCCTGACCACACGCGGGCCAGCTCCGCCGGCACGCTGGCCACGGCTTCGAGCCGGCGCATCGCCAGCTCGGTCTCCAGTTCATCGAGTCGCGCCGGCGGATGCACCTTGCGTTTGCGGAGCAGGGGCAAGAGCGACTGCAGATCGGCAAATCGACCCTGCAGGGTGAGCAGCCGCTGGCGCAGCAGCAAGACCTGAGGCTGCTCGCCGTGACGGACCAGCAGGGGCGCGAGCGCCGCGTCGGCGGCGACCAAATCGCCGTCGTCCAACAGCATCTCCGTCCGTCGGATGCCCAGCGCGAGCGCGGATTCTTTGGTGCCGCCGGTGGCCAGCGCCAACAGCGCGTCGCGTCGTCCGCTGGCCTGTTGCGCGTGGGCCGCCTGCGCCGCCGCCAGATATTGCAGGGTGGAACGCTCACCGCCACGGCCGAGCAGGCGTTCGGCCCGCGGATAGTCGCCGGCCACCAGCGCCAGCAAGCCGGATTCCAGCCGCTCACCGGCCAAGCGGCGCGCCCGCGCCTGTCGCCAGCGCCGGAAGCGGGAACGAATGGTGAGCAAGCGCCAGGCCTGACGCAGCAGCCAGCTCAGCAGCAAGGCGCCCACTACCGAGACCACCACAAACAGGCTGAGACTGAGCCGTAGCGAGGTGCCGTCAACGCTAATGGCGACCACGCCCGGATGGGCGGCAATTAGCTGACCCAAGCCTACCGCCCCGATCAGCGCGGCCAGTGCCAGCAGCAGGAACTTCAAAGCGCGGCCTCGGCCCGTGCAGCGGTGGCGGCGTCTGGTGCGCCAAGGCTCGGCAGATCAGGCTTGAGATCTAGCCCCATCAGACTCGCGAGCCGCCGGGTCGCGTCCTGCACTTCGGGGGCGGCGGGATCGAAGCCTTCGGTGATCGCGGTTTGCGCCGCCTGCAGGGCTTCGTCGCGGGTGGTCATGTCGCGCGCGAGCACGGCTAAGCGGGCGGCTTCGAGGCTCAGACGCAGGCGCTCGCGGGCGATGCTGGCGTGCAGCGGGTCGAGCAAGGGGTCGGTGCTGCTACCGAGCTTCCGAATCTCGACCAGCGAGCGCAGGTCATGCCAGATGGCCTCGAGCACGCTGCGCCAGCCGATGGTCTGGCCTGCAACCGGTGTCGCATCTTCCGGCGCGGTCGACGGCGTGGTCGGGAGCGCCGCGACCGGCCACCCGCGACTGGCGCGGGCCAGTTCGCCGAAGCTGCTCGCCATGCCGGCGAGGTCGGCGTCATGAAACGCGCCGAGTTGCGCGAGGTCGCGGGCAATCGCCACGCTTAAGGCTGAGTCAGGCGTCGACAGCCTCGCGCGCGCCAGATTGAGCGCAGCGCTGGCGCCGGCGATGTCGCGGGCCAGTTGCAAACGTTGTTCGGCGAGCCCGATCAGGGCGGTGGCATCATTCAGCGCCAGCCGCGCGAAGACGTTGCCATTGACTTTGGGCAGCGCGGCCTGAGCAGCCTGCGCGGCGGCGAGCGCGGTGAGTTTGGCGTCCAGCGCACTGAAGCGCTCTTCCATACGCGCGGCAGCGTCGCGGTGAGTACTCAAGGCAGTCTGGGCGTCCGCCAGTGCGTTCTGCGCGAATGCCTTGGCTTGCGCGAGTTGGCTCACTTCCGCCTCCAGCGCCGCGACCTTGGCATCGGCGGTGTCGGTCGCGCGCTGCCAGAGCACGAAGCCGCCGGCGCCTGCGGCAATCACCGGCAGGAGTAGCAGCCACCGGCGCGACTTGCGCGGCGCGGCGGGCGGGGTGAGGGCTGCGTTATCGTTCATCGGCCACCCAGCGCTCGATGGCGTTCAGCAGGCTGGCGTCGGCCGGGCTCTCGACCACCACGGGTTCGCGGCTGAAGCCGAGGCGTTCCACTTCCTGCGCGGTGCGGGCGCCCGCGACCAGCAGGGGCATGGTGTAGAGCATGTCGAGGTTCTCCTGGTCGATTTGCGCTGCCAGATGGGTCAGCGACTCGAGACTGGTGATAAGCCCAAGGTCTGGCTGCTCGACCCCGTGGGCGCGCAGGATGTCGGCCAAGGGTTCAACCGGCGGCGTGCGCGCATAGACCTCACAGTAATCGACCGTCGCGCCGCGCTGTAGCAGTTTTTGGGCGAGCAGTTCGCGCCCCCCAACGCCACGCACGATTAAGACCCGTTTACCGGCAATCGCGCTGCCGGCGAGGCCCGGCAGTTTGAGTAAGCCTTCGCTGGTGAAGTCGGTGGGCGGGCTGATGACCCCGGCCACGCCCAGCCCCTTTAACTGGGACTCACTGCCGCCACCGACCGCGTAAACCGTGCAGTGGGCCAGTGACTGGCCGGCCTCGTTGATCAGTCGAACCCCGAATTCAGCGGCGTTGCGACTCACAAAAATGACTACCTGATAGTCGGCCAGCCGCGCGATGAGCGCGCGCGGCGCCGGCTCCTGCCCGCGACCCTGAATCACGATCATCGGCGCGAAGATGGCCTTGCCGCCCCGTTCAGCGATGGCGTTCAGCAGCGTTTGCGCCTGCTCCGCCGGCCGGGTAACGAGAATCGAGTAGCCCTCAAGGCTGCGGGCCTGCCCGCCGCCGCTCATGCGACGAGCTTCCAGGGTAGGCGAGCGTGCGGCGCGCTCATCAATGGGCGCCAATGGCCGCCAGCAGTTCGCCTGCGCCATCGGCCAGCAAGGCTTCTGCGACCGCCACGCCCAGCGCATGGGCCTCGGCGCGGGGGCCGCGGCGGGTCGCGTGCAGGGTTTTCAAACCATCGAGGCTGGCCACCAGCCCGCGCACTTCCAGCTGGTCACCGGCGAGGGTGGCGTGACCTGCGATTGGCACCTGACACCCGCCCTGCAAGCGCGCGTTCAAAGCGCGCTCGGCGGCGACTACGGCGCTGGCGTTCGCGTCATTCAGGCCGGCAATGAGGCCCTCGATGCGCGCGTCACCGCGTCGGCATTCAATGCCAATCACGCCTTGGGCGATCGCGGGCAGCATCTCCGCCGGTTCAAACGCGGCGCTCACGCCCTGGGTCAGGCCCAGGCGCTTCAAGCCAGCGAGGGCCAGCACAATGCCGTCGAATTCGCCGCGCGCGAGCTTCTCGAGCCGGGTGGTGACGTTGCCGCGCAGGTCGCGCAGTTCAAGGTCCGGCCGGAGTGCCAGCAGCTGGCTGCGTCGGCGCAGGCTCGACGTGCCCACAATCGCGCCCTGCGGCAGACCTTGCAGGCCGCCGGCGTGGCTGGACAGCAGGCAGTCGCGCGGGTCTTCGCGTTCCAGCACCACGGGAATATGCAGTTCTGGCGGTAGTTCCACCGGCACATCTTTCATGGAATGCACGGCGAGGTCGGCCTCGCCGGCGAGCATCGCCTGCTCCAGTTCTTTGATGAACAGGCCCTTGCCGCCAATTTTGGCCAGCGGGGTATCGAGAATGCGGTCGCCGGCGGTTTTGATTACCAGCAGTTCGATCTGGAGTTCGGGATGGGCGGCGAGCAGCCGCGCCTTGACGTGTTCTGCCTGCCACAGCGCGAGCAGGCTGCCGCGGGTCGCGATGCGAACGAGGGAAGGGTGCGACGGTGTCGTCATGCGGACCTCGTGACGGCGGGTTCAGCTCAAAACGGCGCGTATGCTAAGGTGCCGCCCACTGCCACGGCAACCGGAAAGCATCAGCACCATGACATTAAAACTCGGCGTCATCATGGATCCGATCACGGGGATCAATCCGAAGAAAGACACCACGCTGGGTCTGTTGCTCGCGGCGCAGGCCAAGGGTTTCGAGCTCTACTACATGGAGCTCGCCGACCTCACGCTGCGCGACGGCGCGGCGATG
Organism: Klebsiella pneumoniae; assembly: GCA_945876945.1. GTDB lineage: Bacteria > Pseudomonadota > Gammaproteobacteria. The sequence continues at coordinate 19,370 of CAMCQE010000001.1, read as the reverse complement.
GCGCATATGAAGCCGCTCACCGTGCACGACTCCTACACCCACTGGCACGACTTTACCGGCGAGCCCGTGCGCAAGCCACTGACCGAGCTCGACGTGATCCTGATGCGTAAGGATCCGCCCTTCGACACCGAATACATTTTTGCCACCTATCTGCTGGAGCGCGCGCAAGCCCGCGGCACGCTGGTGGTCAACGATCCGCGCAGCCTGCGCGACGCCAACGAAAAACTCTTCACCGCCTGGTTCGCCGATGTGTGCCCGCCCACGCTGGTCTCCCGCCGGATGGACAACATTCGCGAGTTCCTGGCCGAGCACGAAGACATCGTGTTGAAGCCGCTGGACGGCATGGGCGGCGCCTCCATCTTCCGGGTCAAGCTGGGCGACCCCAACGCCAGCGTCATCATGGAAACCCTGACCGCGCACGAGACCCGCTTCTGCATGGCGCAGCGCTATCTGCGGGCCATTCTCGATGGCGATAAACGCATTCTGATCGTGGACGGCGAGCCGGTGCCTTACGCGCTGGCGCGCATTCCGGCCGCCGGCGAACTGCGCGGGAATCTGGCCGCCGGCGGGCGTGGCGAAGGCCGACCGCTCACCGCACGCGACCGCGAAATCTGCGCCCGTGTGGCCCCCGAACTCCGCGCCCGCGGGCTCTTGTTCGTGGGGCTCGACGTGATTGGTGACTACCTGACCGAAATCAACGTCACCAGCCCCACCTGCGCGCGCGAACTCGAAGCGCAATTCGGGGTAAAAATCGGTGAGCAGCTGATGGACGCCATCCTCGCCCGCCTGGGGCCTCAGGACTGAGGCTATTGCCACCAGCATGAAGCGCGCGGTGCCCCTGCCGCCGCCGGTCGACGCTGCCGACCGTCTCGCGGCTACTTTTTGTATCGCGCTGATCGTGCACGTGATGCTGGTCTTGGGCGTGAGCTTTGTGCCGGAGCCGCGCGCGCCGCAGCGGCCCGAGATGATTGACGTGACGCTGGTGACCGAGCGCTCCGCGCAGCGGCCCAAAGAGGCCGACGCCTTGGCGCAGGCCAATCTGGAAGGCGGCGGCGATGGCGCAAAAGAGGGCCGCCCCACCGCGCCGCTCGCTGCACCTCTGCCGGCGCCCCTTCCCTCACTGCCCGATGCCGCGCCCACTGAGGGTCGCCCCGAAGAGTCCCCCAGCCCCGCGCAGGCAATGAGCGCCGCGCCCCGCCCGGCGCCCAGCGCCGCCAAAGTCGCCCCCACCGCCAAGCCGCTCGCCCCGCCCCGGGTGGTCACCACCCAACCGAACGAGCGGCACGTGTTGCCGCCGCCGGCGCCAACGCCTGCGCCGAGCCCACCGGCCCCGGCTGCCACCGAACCGCCCGCGCCCGCCGCGCCAAGCGGCACCGAGGCCGCCGTCCTGCCCACCGCCACCCAGCTCATCACACGCTCTTTTGCGCTGGCCAGCATGAGCGCGGAACTCGAAGACAAAATGGAAAGCCGCGCGATGCGTCCGCGCAGCAAGTACATTTCGGCCAGCACCCAGGAATATCGCTACGCGGCGTACATGGAAGCCTGGCGGGCGAAGGTCGAGCGCATCGGCAATATCAATTACCCGGACGAAGCGCGGCAGCGGGGACTGTCCGGGGCGCTGCTGCTGGACGTGGCCATTCGCCCCGACGGCTCGGTGATCGAAGTGGTGGTGCGGCGGTCTTCCGGACACAAGGTGCTGGATGACGCGGCCGTGCGCATTGTCGAACTGGCCGGCCCTTATGCGCAGTTTCCGCCCGACATCGCCAAGGAAGTGGACGTGCTGCATGTGACCCGCACCTGGCGCTTCCTGAGCAGCGCTGAGTTCACCGCGCAATAGCGTTTTTCGCGCTTGTTCAAACCGGAAGGCGCAACCGATACTAGCCCCATGCTGTTCGACCTCACCAATCACTTTCTGATCGCGATGCCGTCGCTGGAAGACCCCAACTTCGCGCGCACCGTGACCTATGTCTGCGCGCACAACGACGGCGGCGCGATGGGAATTGTGATCAATCGCCCGATGGAGATGGCCTTGGGTGAGGTGCTGGAGCAGCTGAAGCTCGACGCCAGCGACCCGCGCATCAGCGCGCAGACCGTTTACGCCGGCGGTCCCGTTCATCGCGATCGCGGCTTCATTATTCACCGGCCGGTCAAAGACTATGGCTCGACGATTCAGGTGAGCGAGGACATTGCGGTGTCCACCTCTCGCGCCATCCTCGAGGCCATCTCGCGCGGCGACGGTCCGGACGAAACCTTGATCGCGCTCGGCTATGCCGGCTGGTCGGCCGGTCAGCTCGAGGAAGAAATGCAACACAATGCCTGGCTCAGCGGGCCGGCTGCGCCCGAGTTGCTGTTTCATGTCGCCGCCGAGCGGCGCTGGCACGATGCGGCGGCCTTATTGGGAGTCGATCTGGCGCTGCTGTCGGGCGACGTCGGCCACGCGTGAAGACGCGCGCGCCGCGCACGGCGCTCGGCTTCGATTTTGGTGAGAAGCGGATCGGCGTGGCGGTGGGCCAAACTATTACCTGCACCGCGAGTCCGCTGACCACGCTGCCCGCGCATCACGGCCAGCCGGACTGGACGGTGCTGGGGCGCCTGATCAACGAATGGCAGCCGGATTGTCTGGTGCTGGGCCTGCCGACGACCGCCGACGGCAACCCGCATCCTATGGCCGAGCCCATTGAGCGCTTCGCGCGCCGCTTGCAGGGGCGCTTCAACAAGGCCGTCGAGTTTATCGACGAACGACTGTCCTCCTACGCGGCCGAAGAGCTGGCGTGGCGGAGCGGCAAAGGCGTGGACGCCCACGCCGCCCAGCAGATTCTCGAAACCTGGTTAATGGAACAAGCGCAGCGTCCGGAGTCTTGAGCACCATGCAATACGATATTGAAGCCCTGATTCATACCATGGCCGAACAGCTGCAAACGCGCCTGGTCGCGGCCGGCATCAGCAGCCCTGCGCTGGTGGGCATTCGCACTGGCGGGGTGTGGGTGGCAGAACGTTTGCGTGCGCATCTCGGGCTGGCCGAGCCTTTGGGCGAACTCAACATTGCCTTCTACCGCGATGACTTCAGCCGCATCGGCATTCATCCCACGGTGGAGCCGTCGGTGTTGCCCTTCGATGTCGACGGCCGCGACCTCATTCTGGTCGACGACATTCTCTACACCGGGCGCACCGTGCGCGCGGCGATGAACGAAATTTTTGACTACGGTCGACCGCGCTCCATTCAGCTGGTGGTGCTGTTCGATCGCAGTGGTCGCGAGCTGCCGATCGAGGCGCAGGTGGTGGGCGCGCACCTCGGTCTCCAGCCGGGGGAGCATGCTAAACTCACCGGGCCTTCGTCACTCAGTCTTCAGATTCATCGCACGCGCGCTTGAGCCTGCGACGATGTGGCGAAGCTGCCGGCCAATGAAGTCCTGAAGGAGTGCGTTGATGGGGAAATGGCGATGAGCGCGGCAGATATCCAACTGGACGACCAAGGTCGGCTTCGCCATTTCATCGCCATTGAAGGCCTGCCCCGCGCACTCCTTACCCAGATCCTCGACAACGCCGAGCGCTTCGCGCCGGTGGGGGATCGCACGGTGAAAAAAGTCCCGCTGCTGCGCGGACGCACCGTCGCCAATCTGTTCTTTGAGCCCAGCACCCGCACCCGGACTACCTTCGACCTCGCCGCCAAACGGCTGTCGGCGGACGTGCTCAATCTCAACATCGAAGCCAGTTCCACCAAGAAGGGTGAGTCTCTGGCGGACACCCTGCGCAACCTCGAAGCCATGCAATGCGATATGTTCGTGGTGCGCCATCAGGTCAGCGGCGCGGCGCATTTCATTGCCCAGCAGGTCGCGCCGTATATCAGCGTGATCAACGGCGGCGACGGTCGGCACGAACACCCCACGCAGGGCATGCTCGACGCCTTCACCATCCGCCGCCACAAGCAGGATTTCACCCGGCTCAAAATCGCCATCGTGGGCGACGTCGCGCATTCGCGGGTGGCGCGCTCCAATATTCAGGCGCTGAAAATCCTTGGCGTGCCGGACCTCCGCGTGGTTGGCCCCAAAACGCTGATTCCGCCGGCGATCGACGCCATGGGCGTGACGGTCTACGACGATTTGGACGAAGGCATACGCGACTGCGATGTGGTCATCACGCTGCGCCTCCAGCAGGAGCGCATGCAGAGCGCGCTGCTGCCGAGCGCGCACGAATATTTTCGCGAATATGGACTCACCGCAGACCGCATGCGCCTCGCCGCGCCGGACGCCATCGTGATGCATCCGGGGCCGATCAACCGCGGGGTTGAGATTGACTCGGCGGTGGCCGACGGCGCGCAGTCGGTGATTCTCCAGCAGGTGACCTACGGCATCGCAGTGCGGATGGCGGTGATGGCAATGATTCTGGGCAGCCAGGCCCAGGCGGGAGCGGCCTGAGATGCGAATCCGGATTCACGGTGGGCGGGTCATCGACCCCGCGTCCGGTCACGATGCCGTGGCCGAAGTCTGGATTGAAGACGGCCTGATTCTCAGCCTTGGTCGCGCGCCGCGCGGACTCAAGGCGGATGAGAGCTGCGACGCAAGCGGGCTGGTGGTGGCGCCGGGCTTTGTCGATCTGGGCAGTCACCTGCGTGAACCCGGATTCGAACACAAGGCCACTATCGAACGCGAAGCCCGGGCCGCGGCGGCGGGAGGGTTCACCAGCATTTGCGCCACGCCGGACACCCAGCCGGTGGTGGATAACGCGGCGGTGGTGGAGCACATCGTTAAACGTGCGAAGGCCGCGCGCGGTGCGCGGGTGCTCGTACTCGGCGCGCTGACGGTGGGGCTGGACGGCCAATTGCTCTCCGAGATGCACGCCCTGAATGCTGCCGGCGTGGTGGGCCTCACCAACCTCGATCGCGCCATCAAGGACACCGTGGTGCTCAAGCACGCATTGGCCTACGCGGCCAGCGCCGAGCTCACCGTTTTTCTGCAGCCGGAAGATTACTGGCTGGGCCGCCAGGGCCAGATCCACGAAGGCGCGGTGAGCACCAGGCTCGGCATTCCCGGCATTCCTTCGGCGGCCGAGGTCATTGCCGTGCAGCGCGACCTCACGCTGGCGGCCGCCGTGCAGGCGCGCGTCCACTTCTCGCGAATTTCGGCGGCGGAGTCGGTCAAGCCGATTGCCGACGCGCGTCGTCGCGGACAGGCCGTGTCAGCCGACGTCAGCCTCGCCCATCTCAGTTTTACCGTGGACGACATCGGGCATTACGACCCCAACTTCCATCTCCGCCCGCCGCTTCGCGCGGCGAGCGATCGCAGCGCCTTGCGCAAGGCCGTGAAAGCCGGTGCCATTGACGCCATCAGCGCTGGTCACGAACCGCACGACGGCGACGCCAAGGCGGCGCCCTTTGGCGTGACCGAGCCCGGCATGTCGACCTTCGACACCTTCCTGCCGGCCTTGCTGGCGCAGGTGGCGGCAGGGGCCTTCGATTTACCCACCGCGCTCGCCGCCGCCAGCACCCGCCCGCACCAGATTCTGGGCCGCGATGGCGGTCGGCTCACGCCCGGCAGCGTGGCGGACCTCACGCTGTTTGACCCCGCCTGCCAGTGGCAGGCGAACGCCGAGACCCTGCACAGCAGCGGCCTCAACACGCCTTATCTCAACCAGACCCTGACCGGCCGCGTGGTGGCAACCCTCGTTGGCGGACAGTGGGCTTACCGGAATTCCTCACCCGTATGAACCTGCCGGCCAAGCCGCATCGCGGCACCATGGTGGACGAGCGCGCTGAAGTGCTCGCCAACGACGCCTATCCCGGGCATCAGCACGTGCTCAAAATCCGCGCGCCGGAAATTGCCCGCCGCGCCCGTCCCGGCAGCTTCGTGCATTTGCGCTGCGCGCCCTCGCTGGCGATGCGCCGGCCGATGTCGATCATGCGGGCCGACGCCACCAAGGGCACGCTCGACATCCTGTTCAAGGCGCATGGCCTCGGCACCGCCGAACTGGCGGCGCGCAAGGCGGGCGAGACGCTGTCCGTACTCGGGCCGATCGGCGTGCCGTTCCGGCTGGAAGGCTACCGGCGTCGCCCCTTGCTGATCGGTGGCGGGGTCGGGCTGCCGCCCATGGTCTATCTGGCGGAACATTTACGCCGCGTGGGCGGCACGATGCCGCTGGTGGTGCTGGGTTCGGAAGTGCCGTTCCCGTTCACCCTCCGCCCTTCCACCATCATGGTGCCTGGCCTGCCGCCGCATGTGATTGCCACCATGCCCCTGCTGGAGGATTGGGGGATTGCCTGCCGGCTCGCGAGTCAGGAAGGCTATCCCGGATGCTTCGAAGGCTTTGTCACCGAACTTGCCGCCGGCTGGATCGAGGCGCTGGGCCCTGATGCGCGCAACGAAATCGAAATCTTCGCCTGCGGCCCCACCCCCATGTTGAAGGCGGTGCAGGCGCTGGCGGCGCGCTTTGCCGTGCCGGCGCAGGTCTCGCTGGAGGAATACATGGCCTGTGCGGTGGGCGGCTGCGCCGGCTGCACGGTGCGGGTGAACACGCCGACCGGGCCGGCCATGAAACGGGTCTGCGTGGACGGCCCGGTGTTCGAGGCGAGTACGGTGGTCTTCGAGTAATCGAGAGCACCGATGGCCGACTCAGGCCACGCGGCGGAACAACACCTTTAACCCGGCCTTGCGGTCGGGGAAGCGCTTCTCCTGTTCAAAACCATACTGGCGAAACAACTGCGCCAGATTGGCCTCCTTAAAAAACTGCACGTGGTGCGGCGGCACAAAGACATCCCAATCGGTAATTGGCTGCGGCACCTGCTGGCTGCCCAGATCCGGTGTGGTGATATACACCCGGCTCTTCGAATGAGTCAGCTTGCGTAAAATCTGCATGAACTCGCTGAGCTCGCTCACGTGCTCGATGAGTTCCGAGCAATACACAAAATCGAAGGTTTGGCTCGCTTCAAAAGCATTGAAGGACTCGCTGTAGAACCGGCACGCCGGGAACTGGGCGCGGGCATAGGCGATGGCCTGTGCGTTCACATCGAGCCCGCTGGCCGCGGCCCCCATCCGCTGCAGGGCGTTCACCATAAAGCCGCCGCCACAGCCGAGATCAATCGCCGATTTCCGCCAGCACCAGGGCAGCAGCCGCAGTGCGCGCATGAGGGACCGCAGTCGCCGGGATGCCGCCTTCGGGTAATGCGTGGCGGTGATGCCGCGGTCGTCTTCGTACAGGCCGTTCAGTTGCGCCTGCGTGGGCATGGGATTCAGAAAGGCGAACTGGCAGTCCACGCATTGGGAAAAACACCATTCGTCTTGTTGAACAAAGGGCAGGAGCTTGGGGCTGGCGCAGATCGGACACTTCATCCTGCCATCCTAACCGCTCGCCGCCAGCCTGCGGCGGTTTTGGCGCCGCTCATTCGCCCAGTGCCGCGTTCACCCGCGGCATCACTTCCTCTGCCATCAGCCGCATAGAGCGCTCGGCAAGTGCGCGATCCGCCCAGTCGTGACCGGCATAGACCAGCGTGCCGAAGTGCCCCACCTGCTCGCGCAAGGCCAGAATTTGCTCGGCCACGCGTTGCGGCGTGCCGCAAATCACCAGTGAATCGAGCACGAAATCGAGCGTAACGCTGGCGTCGGCCTGATCCCGGCTGGTCTTGAACAGCTCGGGGCGACCGTTGCCGATGAGCTTGCGCATCAGGCTGCGGTAGTAGTGCGCATAGGGGCCGCTGCTGCCCTTGGCATAGGTCTGCGCGGTCGCTTCATCGTCGGCAACAAACACGCTGCGCGCCACCCGCCAGTCGGCCGGCTTGGCGGTGCGACCGCTGGCCGCCGCGCCTTCCAGCATCTTTTGCCAGTGGCTGGCCACCCACACCGGCTGCAGAAAATTGGCCGAGATAATCGACCAGCTCTGACTCGCCGCGTGAGTCACCGACTCCGAGAACGGCGACATGCAGGCCACCGCGATCGGCGGGTGCGGTCGCTGCAAGGGTTGCAGGATGATGCCCTGCCCGATTTCCCGGTCGAGCGTGCGGCCGGTCGAAATCTGCCAGAACTGACCTTTGAGGTCGTAGGGCGCGGTGCCGGCCCAAATCGCCAGCACCTGTTCGATGGCTTCGCGCGCCATCGCCTTGCGGTCGTTATCGAGCGTGCCGAAAACCTCGGCGTCCGAGCGCAGGCCGCCGGGGCTAATGCCAAAAATAAACCGCCCGTCGCACATGTGGTCCACCATCGCCACCTGCGCCGCCACCGCCGCCGGATGGCTGTTGGGCAGATTGATGGTGCCGCTGCCGAGCTTTATCCGGCGGGTCTCGTAGGCGAGGCTCGCGAGGAAGGTGAGGGAGGAGGTGACGGTCTCCGCCAGATCGGTCACGTGCTCGCCCACGAAGGCTTCGGCAAAGCCGAGTTCGTCGGCGAGCAGAATGGCGGCGCGGTCCTCGCGCAGGGTTTCCCGATAATCCCGCCCCAGCGGATGCAGGGGCATGGTGAAGAAACTGAGCTGCATGCGGCGACCCTCGGCTGAAACCTGAGCGCGAGCATAGCCAGCCCGCTCGGTCCCGGCGAGGGCGCCGTGTCAGGCGGGGGCTTAGCCGGCTTTGAAGGCCTCGCCTACCGCCGCCGCGAGGCCCTTGCACACGGTCTCGAAAATCGTCGCGCCGTATTCCGCTTTCGCGCCCCTGGCGGACGACAGCACGCCCGACGGCGGCACGCCGTGACCGGTCTGGGGGAACATGTCGTAGACCGGGAACTCGGCCGGGCCGTCGTCGGGCAGCAGGCTCAAGTCCACCAGATCCGGATGGAGGTGCAGCATCATCGAGGTTTCGATGAGCGCGGCGTGCTCCAGCGCGAAGCCCGGGAAACCGCCGGGGAACATCGGGTCGAGCACGTCGATGCCGCAGAAGTCCCAATACTCGGTGCGCATGCAGCGCAGTGCCGGCGTGCTGGCGCCCAGTTCGCGCCAGGCGAGTTCGCAGGCTTCGGTCAGAAACCACTGGTTTTCATAGTGGCCATCCACCAGCACGATATTGCGCGCGCCGTGGCGCACCAGCTCGCGAATCACATCCTGCACGAAGCTGATCAGCGTTTGCGCGTCGAGGCTGGTGGTGCCCGGAAAACACTGCCCGCCGCCGCAGCGCGCCTGCGACTTGTAGCCGTAGTTGAGCGGCGCGGCGACCACGCCCCCCACCCGTTGCGCCACGCCCACCGCGACATCGGTGGAGAGCATCGCGTCCACCCCCAGCGGCAGGTGCGGGCCGTGCTGTTCCAAGGCACCCACCGGTAAAAAGACCACCGCGCCGGCGGCGATGCGGCGCGCATATTCCTGCCAGCTCAGGCGAGACATCAATACTTCAGACATGGATTCCTCCGATAAACAGGAGCGCGTATCGGCCTTAGCGCATCAGCGCGCCGCCGTTGGGACTCAGGATTTCGCCGTAGAAAAAACTGGCGTGCGGTGAGGCGAGATACACCGCCGCGCTCGCGATTTCGGCCGGCTCGCCCAAGCGGCCGGCAGGGGTGGCGGTCTCGGCTTCGAGGCCGCCGGTAATGGCAATTTCAGCCTCAATCATCGGCGTCATGGTGGGGCCGGGCGCGATGCCGTTGATGCGAATCTTCGGGGCGAATTCCCGGGCCAGACTGCGCGTGAGCGTAATCACGCCGCCCTTCGACGCGGTGTAAGGCACATAAAGCTCGCGCCCGAGATAACCCAGTTCGGAGGCGATGTTGATGATGATCCCGCTGCCCTGCGTCACCATGCCGGGCAGCGCCGCGCGGCAGCACAGGAACATCGATTTCAGGTTGGTGTCGATTACCGTGTCCCAATCCGTTTCGGTGAGTTCCAGAAACGGCTTCACCTGCATGATGCCGGCGTTGTTGACCAGAATGTCGAGCCCGCCCAGCGCGGCCGTGGCCGCGTCGAACATCGCCGCCACCTGCGTGCTATTGCTCACGTCGGCTTCCAGCGCCAGCGCGCCGTGACCGCAGGCGGCCGCCAGCACCGCCGCTTCCTCGGACTTGCCCAGATGATTCACCACTACCGTGGCGCCCGCCTTGGCCAGACCCAGCGCAATCGCGCGGCCAATCCCGCTGGCCGCGCCGGTGACCAGCGCCCGCTGCCCGCTTAAATCGATATTCATGTTTAGACCACCGTTAAAAACGACACGCCGTGCGCGCCGACAAAGTTGTCTGCGCGCCGATCGCCCGTGCCAACCGCGCCGTAGTCCTCATCCAGAATTCGCCGCAGACGATGGCGATGAAACGTGCGCAGGAGTTCCGACAGCGGCATGAGCTGCAAACCCGCCTCGCCGTAGAGCTCGCGATGCAAAGCCGGCAGCCGGTACCAGGGCGTGGCGGCTCGCTGGTGATGGGCGTTGTGATAGCCAAAGTTCAGCGTGAGGAGATTCAGCCAGGGCCAACGCACGGACACCACATTGGAATAGGTGTTGGCCTGTTCGTAGTCGCGGTCCTTGCCTTCCATCGACACCCTTTCTTCGTCGTCGGCCACGAAGTACTGGTCGAAGGTGTGATGAAAAGCATCAAAGAAGTGCATCACGGTGAGGAACAGGCCCCATGCCAGCGCGTACAGCGCCAGCGCTCGCAGGCCGCCGATGCTCGTGAGCAGCGTGAAGAGCGCGCTGCGCGCCAGCAGCACCCCGATTACGCGGCCCCGCCGATCATGTTCAGCCGGATTGGTGAAAGGTCGCACCAGCAGTTGAAACTGCATGATGAGTTCGATCGCGGGAATGTAGGCCCACTCCAGCACGTACACCGCCCGGCGCAGCGGCACCGGCAGTTGGCGCAGCAGCGCCTTGTAATCGAAGCGGCCCACATCCGCCCGGTCGCGATGATGACGCAGGTGCATGTGGCGAATCCGCTCGAAGGACGCATACGCCGCCCCGCACAGAAACGCCATGATTTCGCCTAAAAAAGCGTTGTGGCGGGGGTGGCGGAACAGCGTCATATGCGCCGCTTCGTGGATGAGATAGGCCGCCATCACCATGCTGTGGGCGGTGAGCAAAACCCCGAGGCTGGCGGGGCCAATGCCGGCTTGGGTGAGCAAGGAGAGGCCCAGCGCATGCCCCAGCGAGACATAGCCAAGCACCAGCAGCGTGGGGATGAACGCCGCCTCTTCTTTCAGGTCATAGGACCAAACTGGTTTCATCTTGGGTAAGCCCATCCGCGCGCCTAAGCATCAATGAAAGAAACTAGCTTCAAAATTCGTTCCAGATTTTTGATTTGGAAAGCAGGCGTCTATAACAGCGCATCCTTTAAAGCAGTTGAGTTGTGCAATCGAGATGGTTTCAACTGGACGTCAAGGAACACCTGACAAACGCACGGACGCGACTGAACTCCCGAGCACCACTGGTCGCATGCCGAAGCCCGCGCATGTGAAGCTGGTCATGGCGCTTAATGCCTTTGATGAGTATTGGACGACGCTCTTCGGCGAGGACGAATTTCTCGACCTGCACTATATGAAGCTGTTCGCCCAGATGTGGGTCCGGCAGGGTGAGCCCATGCCCCGATCGGACGCTTATCTCTGCATGAAATCGCTCAGCGCCCAAACGGCCATGAAGTATGTGAACCGGGCGGTGGAGCGGGGCTATCTGCAAGAAGTAGAAAACCCGGACGACCGCCGCTCGCGCCTACTGGTCATGACCCCGTTACTGATGTCCCGGGTGGGAACGCTACTCGACTACGCGCTGGACGAATTCCGCAAGGCGCTCTAGGTCGCGCGCCTAGCGCGGCTCTACCTCACGCAGGAAGCGCAGCATCTGCGCGGTGGTCGCGGCGGGTTGTTCCTGCTGCAGCCAATGGCCCGCCCCTTCGATAAAGCTCATGAAGCGCAGATCCTTGAAGGACTGCGGAAACCACGACTCCCACTTCGCGTCGTAATGCAGCACCGGGTCTTGTCGTCCGGCCACGAAGGCCGCCGGCTGTGAGAACTTTTTGCCTTCGAGTTCCGGCGTGAGCGCGTTCATAGTGGGCAGATTGCGATAGAGATTGCAGGGCCCGCGAAAGCCGCTGCGCTGGTATTGCGCCACGTAGTAGTCGAGATCCGCTTCGCTCAACCACGCCGGCAGTTGCGGCACCGGCGGTAAAACGTCCAGCAGCTTCGCGCTGCGCGGATGTTCCAGCTGGCGCAGCCACTGCAGCGGCGGCGCGTCGGCCGAGAGGCCGCAGTAGGCGCGGCGCAGGCTTTCGCGTACGTCGGCTTCGAGCTCGGCTTCCACCACGCCGGGCGTCTGGAAATAACGGATGTACCAGAAGCGGTCGTCCATGCCCGGCGGATCGAGCGTGGCCTTGCCCGCGCGCCAGAACGGCACCGAGAGTCCCATCACCGAACGGCAGGTGTCTTCATGCAGCAGCGCGGTATTCCAAGCGATGATGCAGCCCCAGTCGTGGCCGATGAGATTGAACTCCTCGTAGCCCAGCGCCTTGGCCAGCCCCACCACATCCGCCGCCATGGTGCGGATGTTGTAGTCCTCGACCGCGCTCGGCAGGCTGCTGCCGCCAAAGCCGCGCTGGTCCGGTACCGCCACGCGATAGCCGGCGGCGGCCAGCGGCGCGATTTGATGCCGCCACAAATACCAGCACTGCGGCCAGCCGTGGAGCAGGATGACCAAGGGGCCCTCACCCGCCACCACCGTGCGCAGCGTCACGCCGTTGGTGTCGATCATTTGGAAATCGGGTTCCTGCACGGGGTCTCTCCTTACGGTTGCTTGGGGGCGGGCGGGAAGCTGATGCGCTCGGTGGCGCCCGGCGCGGTTTTAGTCCGGCGCTGCTGCAGGGCGAGATCCAGCGCGCCCGGGTCATAGCCGGCGATGATGCGGCCGTCGATGAAGATCACCGGGATCCCCGAGTGCCCCGAGCGTTGATGCAGGGCCTCGCCGATCGCCGAGTGCTCGATGTCGTATTCGCAGTAGGGCACTTCGCGCTTCTGCAAATACTTGCGCGCCTTGGTGCAGTAGGGGCACCAGCTGGTGGCGAGCATGACGACCGTTGCCGAATCCGCGGGACCTTCTTCAGGGCAGTACACAGGCTCGCTCGCGGCGGGGTCGACGCTGCGATAGAGCAGCGCCGCCAGGACTATCACCGCCAGCACCAAGCCGCCGCCGTGCCGGCGGGCTCTGGGAGTGGGTGTGGGCGCGTCGTTCATGGGATCCACCGGTAGCGTTGAAAGTCGATTTTGCCGTCCGCATCAAAGGCGACGCCTTCGGCTTCCAGCAGCGCGCGCTGGCTGGCGCCGCCCACCGTGTCGCGGGCACTGAGCGCGCCGGCGGCGTTGACCACCCGCTGCCAGGGCACCGCGCTGTCGCTCGCCAGCGCCGCCAGCGCATAGCCCACCTGACGCGGGCCGGTGGGGCCGGGCACATCCGCCAGACCCGCAATCTGACCGTAGGTGGCGACCTTGCCGCGCGGGATTTGCAGCACTGTACGCCACACCCGCTGGTTGCGGTTGTCTGGCGCCGGCACCGCCCGCTCGCGGCGGCTCACGGTCAGGCTTGCGTCTTTAGAAAGGCCAGCAGCGCGGCGTTGAAGGCTGCCGCCTTCTCTACATTAAACAAATGCATGGACTCAGGAATGACCACCAGTTCCGCGCCGGGGATCTGCTGCTGCAGGAACTCCGAGGCCGCGACCGGGGTGCTGGGATCGTCGGCGCCCACCATCACCAGCGTGGGGGCGCGGATAGCGGTAATGCTTTCGCGTTGGTCCATCTCCGCGATCGCGCCGCCGCAGCCCGTATAGCCCGCGACCGGCGTCGCCAGAATGGCTTCGCGGATGGGCGCTATCGCCGCCGGCAAGGCCTGTTGTCCGGCGGCGGTGAACCAGCGGTTGATGGTGGGATCTGCCACCGCCGCCATGCCCCCGGCCTCCACCAGCGCAATGCGTTCGCGCCAGACTTCCGGCGGACCGGCGAACGCCGTGGTGGCGCACAGCGTGAGAGAGCGCAGGCGCTCGCCGTGATGCGTGCCCAGCCACTGCCCGGTCATGCCGCCGAGCGACAGCCCGCAGAAATGCACGCTGGCAATGCCGAGCGCGTCGAGCAAATTGACCGCATCCTGCGCCAGATCCGCCACCCGCCACGGGGCGGCGGGCACGGATGACGCGCCGTGCCCACGGGTGTCGTAACGCAGCACCTGAAAACCCGCACCCAGCAGCGCCGGCACCTGGGCGTCCCACATCGCGAGCCGCGAGGCCAGCGAGTTCGACAGCATCACCACCGGTGCACCCGCCTCGCCATCAAGTTGGTAATTGAGGGTCACTGCGGGCAAGGCGAGATGAGGCATGGCGCGGGGCTCCGGGGTTTACTGGCGTGCTTTTAACAGGTCGCGGATTTCCGTCAGCAGGACTTCCTGCGCCGGCGGCGGCGCGGGCTCGGCCGGCGCGGCGGCTTCTTGTCGCTTGAGAGAGTTCATCACCTTCACCAGCATGAAAATCGCAAACGCCACGATGATGAAATCCACGCAGCTCTGGATGAACGCGCCGTAGTTGAGGGTCACGGCCGGGATTTTGTCGCCGGCGGCTTCTTTCAGCACCAGCTTCAGGCCGCTGAAATTGACCCCGCCCATCAGCACGCCCAGCGGCGGCATGATGACGTCGGCCACCACCGACGACACGATCTTGCCGAAGGCGCCGCCAATCACCACGCCCACGGCGAGGTCGACCACGTTGCCACGCATCGCAAATTCACGAAATTCTTTCACCATGCTCATCCAGAGTTCTCCCGATAGTTGTTAGTCTTTGGGCCGGCGCACATGCCGGTGTTGCCCATCCCAGTCACGGTAGTTGAATACCTGACCTTCCGCTCGGACCCTTTGAATGGCGTCCAGATCCAGATCCGCATAAACCCACTGCGGCTCATGCGGTTTACCCGAAGTGAGTATCCCGTTGGGCGGAAAACCCTTGTCGACCGGCGTATAAAACGCGGCCACGCCGATGTTTTCATCCACCGCCGGCTGCCAGTCGCAGCTGCCAATGGTCGGCGACTGCACGACGTAGCACTGGTTCTCCAGCGCGCGCGCCTGACAGCCAATTTTCACGCGGTGAAAACCCGCCATGGTGTCGGTGCAGCTTGGCACCAGAATTATTTCCGCGCCCTGTTCGGCCTGTTGGCGCGCGAACAGCGGGAACTCGCTGTCGTAGCAAACATTCACCGCGACCGTGCCGAATTCACAAAGGAATTCATTGACCCCGCTGCCGCCGGACACGTTCCAGCGTTCTTTTTCAAAGCGCGTCATCTGCAGTTTTTCCTGCCACTCGCAGTGACCGTTCGGCCAGAAAAAATAACAACGGTTGTAGTAGGTGCCGCTATCGCGCACCGGAAAGCTGCCGGCGCAGATGTGCACGTGATATTTCTGCGCCAGACTGCGAAACAACGCGACAAATCCACCTAGCGCGTGGCTGAGCTTTTCCAGCGTGAGGTCGAGCGAGCTATAGATTTCCGGCCCGAAAATAGAACTGATTTCCAGCGAGAAATACTCCGGGAACACCAGCAGGCGCGCCCTGCCCAGCGCGGCCTCGGCCACCCACT
Source organism: Klebsiella pneumoniae (assembly GCA_945876945.1). Classification (GTDB taxonomy): domain Bacteria; phylum Pseudomonadota; class Gammaproteobacteria. The sequence goes on along the minus strand of CAMCQE010000001.1, from coordinate 3,884 downwards.
GCGTGATATGGGCTTCGTAGTCGCCCCACCGCTTGAAGAAGCCGATGGGATATTGCGCCGAGGCCACCCGCACCACCCGATTGTTCGTCGTCGCGCTCACAGCATCTTCTCCCTGAACACCATCGGCTTGGTGGAAGACTGGTCCTCATCCAGATCTTTCCACGCGAAGCTCGCGACCAAATCCGGTCGGGGTTGATACCCAAAATGATCCCAGACCGCGTCTAGCGACACGTAGCCCGGGGGCCGTAGCGGGTGGTCGTCTGGCCGCACCACCGCGCACATGCTGATGCGGTCAAAGCGGCCGAGGCGCCGCGCGTAGGCTTCGCGCTCCGCCAGAAAGCGGCGGTAGATGCCGCGTCCCCGGTAGGCCGCCAGCAGCACGGATTCCCCGCAATAAAACACCTTTTCCGGGTCGATGCCGGCCTCGATAAAGGGCTGTTTGAATTCGTCGGTTTCCTCGCCGAGCGGCAGCGCGGTGGCCACGCCCACCACGCGCTCGCCGTCCAGCGCGATGACGAACAGGCTTTCCGCGCATTCCAGGTAGGTGCTGATGTAGCGCTCTTCGTAAGCGAGCGTGCCGTCATAGAGATAGGGGAAGTCGCGAAAAATTTCGATGCGTAAGCGGGCGAGGTCTGACACCACCTCGCGCAGGGCGGGGTCATTCCCCGTCAAGACGCGAATGCTGATGTCGCCGTTCATTTCAGCCGCCGACCTGCGCAATCCAGTCGGGCAGGTTGTAGTAGTTGCTGATGCGCGCCACGCGCCCGTCGCGCAGCTCAAAAAATGCGCCGGCCGGTAAGCGGTAGGTTTGCCCGCTCGCCGGCGGCAGTCCTTCGTCGGTGGTCAGATAGGTGCCGAGCACGGTGAACTCGGCCGCGGCGCGGGTACCGTCGGCATTCGCCATCACGCACAGGTCTACCAGTGCTTCGCGATAGCAGCGATTCATGTGCTGCATGAAAACGGCGAAGGCCGCTTTGCCGGTTTCACGCTTGCCCTGATTGATGTCGTGGGCGACGTCGTCCGTCAGGAGTTCGAGGAAACTCGCCATGTCGCCGGCGTTGAACGTGGCGTAGTAGCGCGTGACGAGATCGATGGCTTGCTGCTGCATGTGAGGCTTCGCTTAAAAGATCAGGGATCGGGATTCAGCCCTAAAGATAGCGGGCGGCGCGCTTGCTGCCTATCCGGCGCGCACTTGCAGTGCCTGCATCATTGCGGCGGCCTCCTGCACCTCGCTGCGCGGATCGGCGGCCAGCATGCGGGCGACCTGTTCGCGATCCGCCTCCGTGCGGTTCTGGCTCAGCTTGAACTTGCCCACACAGGATTCGACCCGCAGCTCAAAACCGATGATGCCCTTCAGCAGCGCGGCGTAGGCGGTGGACTGTTCGAATTCGCCCAATCCTTCAGGGCCTTCGTATTCGCGCGAGAAGGCGGCGACGGTAGCCGCCGTGCCGGCTTCGTCCAGCGCCCGCACCGAGCCGCGCACGTGGACGGTGGCGAAATTCCAGGTCGGCACGTTGGGCGCCGCATACCAGCGCGGCGAGACATAGGCATGCGGGCCATGAAAGACCGCGGTGGCGGTCGCGCCGCCGGCCAGCAGCGCTGCCTGCGGATTGGCCCGCGCCAGATGGAACTCCAGACGCTGGCCCTCGTCCCGCACAAGCATCGGCACGTGACTGACGCCGGGCGCGTCGCCCGTTGCCGTAATCAACAGGACAAACGGATGCGCCTCCATGAAGCGCCGTGCGGCCTCATCGGGGGCAGCAAAATGATTCGGCAGGTACATGGCTATTCCTCGACGAAAGTGTGCTCGGGGTGGGTGCCGGTGATCATGCCCTTCGCATCGCGCTCGGCCACGCAGCCATACACTTCGCGGCGGAAGGTGTAGGCCACTTTGGACGCCATCAGCGTCGGCGTGCCCGCGCCCAGATCGTTCACTGCATAGCCATGGGCCAGCGCAATCTTGGCGAACTCCTGCGCCGTCAGGCCCGGCGTAAAGGCTTTGCAGAACTGCTCAACTTCCAGCGCCGTTTTGCCGGCGCGCCACTCGGTGTAAATGGACGCGGCGATGAGCGCGAGAATGGGCGTGCCGATCATCGAGAACAGGCGGCGGTTCATGGGGCGCACCGCGTGGCGATGAATTCGTCAATGGCGGCGGCGACCGGCGCGCGACCGCTGCCGGTGACGATGGTGTAGTGGTTGGTATCCGCAATTTCGAGGTGCGTGAGATGCGGCAGCCGCGCGCATTTGTCGGCCACCGCAGCGAGCGGCATCAGCGGCTGCGGCTGATTGAGCAGGCCGCGCGGGGCGGTGAGCAGCAGCATCGGTGCGCTGATGCGGTCGATCAAGGTCACCAAATCAGGCGCCAGCAGTTCGTGGGCATCCACGCCAACCGCTGCGGCGTTCACTCTGGAGCGCATCGCCGGCGGCTCACCGATGAGGTCGTAGTCGACATAGGCCTGCGCCTCCGGGTTCCAGGCGCCGGCATCCTGAAATGCCGGGTGCGCGCGCCAGAAATCGTGGTAGGCGGCGTTGTCTGCGAAGCGCATTTCGAGCCGCGCGAGCGCCGGCCCCAGCACCGCTTTGATCATCTGCTCCGGGCTGATCTCGGTGCGGCGCGGCAGCGCGATGCCGCCGTCGACCAGCACCAATCCGCGCACGCGCTCGGGATAGCGCTCGGCGAAGGCCAGCGAAATATAGGCGCCCAGCGAGTGTCCGCAGAGCACCGCCCGCGCGACGCCGAAGTGATCGAGCGTGGCGCGTAAATCTTCCACATGCGTGGCGAAGCCGTAAGGCGCTGGCAGTTCGCTGCTCGCGCCGCGCCCGCGCAGATCCGGCGCCAGCACGCGATAGTCGCGAGCAAGGTGGCCCAGCACCGCCGGCCAGGCCATGTGCGAAGCGGTAATCCCGTGGATCGCCAGCAAGGGCGAGTCCTGACCCGCCCATTCGGCGACGGTGTAATCACCGCCGGCCACAGGCACTCGATGCAGCAGTTTGGCGCGATCCATGGCTAGCCTTTCCGAGGTGAAGTTGCGGCGAGTGTAGCGAGCGGCATGCGCCTCGCGATACCCGGCGTGGCATCCGCGCAGATCTCCCATAACGGGGCCATAATCGGGCTATGTCGACCAAACGCCTGCTCGTTGTTTATCACAGCCAGACCGGCACCACGCGCCGCATGCTGGACGCCGTGCTGACCGGGGCGCGGGATCCGGACTGCGGCGATATCGACGTCGTGGTGCGGGAAGCGCTGCAGACCAGCGCCGAAGACGTGCTGGCGGCGCAGGGCCTCATCCTCGGCACGCCGGAGAACTTTGGGTATATGTCCGGCGGCCTGAAGGACTTTTTCGATCGCATCTACTATCCCTGCCTTGAGCACACGCGGGGCCTGCCCTACGGGCTTTTCATCCGCGGTGGCAACGACGGCACCGGCGCCCGTAGCGCCATCGAACGCATTGTCACCGGCTTGGGGTGGCGGTCGGTGGCCGCGCCGGTGATTCTCGCCGGCGACTTGAAGGACGCGCAGCTTGCCGACTGCGTGCTGCTCGGGCAGACGCTGGCCGCCGGTTTGGGCGCAGGCGTGTTCTGAGTGTCGCCGCGGTCGAATCTGTCCGCGAACGCCTGCTAAACTCCCCGGCAGAAAAATGCTGCCCGATTAACCGTTCCCGTTAAAAAAACCACTGCAGTGCGCGATGGATTTTGATTTCGCCCAAATGTTCCGCCACGAAGAAAAAGTCTTTGTCGTCGGCGCGGTAACGGTCATATTTGAAGAAGGTGCCGCGACGGACTCGTTCATGTGTTGCTGGAAGGGGAGGTCGACATCGGGGTCCGCCACCGTGTGCTGCGCACCTTGAAGGCCGGCGAAATCTTCGGCGAGATGGCGCTGATCG